>JAJRVD010000104.1 GCA_024277375.1 Candidatus Omnitrophota bacterium
GTTCTTACTTCAACAATAACAACCATTAGGGTATGCCATTTTTTTATTTTTTCAAAGACCTTATGCCAGATCCTTCGACTCGGGCTTCGCCCTCGCTCAGGATGACACTTCGAAAGTGCCCACAATATGTTACACTATCACACATTCATGTCACATCCATTTACACATCAGCAGGGGTTCGATTTATCGAACCCGTTATAATCATCATTCTCCATTCCCTAGTTACGGAGCATTTTAAATGTATACATATCAGTAGGGGTTCGATTTATCGAACCCGTTATAAAAGCTCGCCTATTTTCCGGTTATGATCTTGTAGAGAGGCGGTATCGAAAGAACAATGCCCGCTACAATTATCCATACGCCATAGCCCCTCATTGATTTGGCAAATACTACGCCGAGTCCAAAGCCGATCATAACCTTAGAAAAAATATGCAAACATATCATCGGTGTCGGTATTTTGCGTAAATTGTCGACATAACTCATAATTCCTCCTTTGTTAGAAGTTTCCATGGCCTCTGCAAAACGCTGTTTTTTTAATCAGACTGTGTCGTAATGTAGGGGCTTGATTCATCAAGCCCGTTATATCGGGTTCGATAAATCGAACCCCTACGATACATTGTATGCGCCCATTCGCAAAACAAATTACGGCACAGCCCTAATGACAAAAGTTCCGTTTTGCAGAACTCTAAAAAGTTTCCAGCTACCGCGTAAGATACCGTATATATACGTATCTGTTTACTTCTCGTCGCATTTATGCCCTAAACTCATCTCTTTATTTACGGAATAACTTATTATCGTCCGGATAACTACTATTGAACCCAAGACAGCCAATTCTTGGAGTGTTGGATTCATTACTGAACGGATAAGGTCCGCTGCTATCAAGAATTCCAACCCCATCAGGATATAGGTTCCCAAGTGTTGGCGCATATAGTCCTTTTTTCTACATACATCCCCGCCAAGCAACCCCTTCGTTTCCAAGACAGCAAACTGCAACAAAGACAGGACAGCACCCCACACAATAACAATTATTCCGGCTATTCCAATACCAAAAGATAAATAATGTATTATTTTCATCCCTACCTCCTAAAGTAGTTTGTAAGCTTGGTATGGTCTCCTTCTACCTCGGGAAGGGCCAACATAAGAAGAATACGCGCCTTAGCGCCGGGGAGGTCACCTCCGAGAATAACACCTGCTTTCTTAAGAGTTGCTCCCCCGCCGGCATCACCATAAATCGGGAAAACTCCGCCATTAAAGACTTGTGTAGTTATAATCACGGCTATCCCCTTACTTAAAGCGTATTGTACGGCTTTATATACTTCCGCGTTCACATTTCCCGCACCGACACCTTCTATAACTATACCATCCGCGCCCTCGGAGACCGCATAGCGAACAAAACTGCCATCATCTCCGGCAAACGTCTCAAGAAGAACGACTTTAGGAAGATCTTTTGGTATCGGAAATTTTTGACGGTGAAGACGATCGTTAAAACGTGAAACTTTTCCCATCGCGATATACCCGAGATATCCTTTCTCTCCGGAATTAAAAGTCTGTATATTAGTTGAACTGGTTTTTCTGACATCCCTGGCAGAATTAATATATTGGTTAAGCGTAACCGTAACACCCCAATCACCTGCTTCATCGGAGCACACCTGCGTAACGGCATTTAAAATATTCACGGGCCCATCCGGAGACAAGTCGGACGCGTCACGCATGGCCCCTACAAAAGTCACGGGTTTCTCGGTCTTGAGCGTAAGATCGAGAAAATATGCTCCTTCCGCCATCGTATCTGTTCCGTGAGTTATGACCGCCCCTTTTACCGTGGGATCCAGAAGTTCCTTATCAACTGCTTTTGAAAGTCCCGCCCATAATTCGGGCGTCATTTGAGAGCTATCAATATTCGAGTAGCTGACAACCTTGATCTTCGCGACGTCTCTCAGGGCCGGTACCGCATCAATAAGAGCTTTTCCTGTGAGCGCGGGAATCGCCCCGCCGCCTTTAGGGTCGTCTTTTTCGGCTATAGTGCCTCCGGTCGTTACCACAACAACTGTTGGCAATTCCGCTTGTGAACTATTAGCGAAAAACATACACGACAAAACAAAACAAATTATAAGGCTAATATTTTTCAATATCTTCATTACATTCCTCTCCCCTATCATTCTGAGGCTCCAAAGGAGCCGAAGAATCTCAAATAATACTTTCGTACAAATCCTCCCACTTATTGAATTTTTCGGTAAACCCTTCCACTAGTTTATGTTTGTGTTCATACACCCTTTTCACTAAGTCACTTGTTACTCCTGGATATAAGGAGACTTTATTATGTACATTCGTCAAAATATACGTATATCCATTCTTTTTATTCATATTCCGGATCCTTCGCTTCGCTGGATGACAGCAGAAGCATCACTTCCCTTTTAACCACAACCTATCTCCACTGTCATTCAGACTGTGTCGTAATGTAGGGGCTTGATTCATCAAGCCCGTTATATCGGGTTCGATAAATCGAACCCCTACGATACATTGTATGCGGCCATCCGCAAAACGAATTACGACACAGCCTTATTCTGAGGAGCTCATTTGAGAAGCAAATGACAACGAAGAATCTCATTCCCAGATCCTTCGTTCGGCCCTCTGGGCCTCTCTCATGACAAAAGTAAAGCACCCCAGAACTCAACAAACTCAATAAACACAATTAATCTACCAAAGTCTTCATCTCATTGGATTTAATTTTGGTTTTTTTCGCGTATTCGCTCGATTCAAGAACTATACCTTTCGCGAAATTCTTTTCATTGAAAGTATAGTAATTAATAGATACCGTGTCCCCGGGTGATATCTCTCCAACCGAAGAGACAATCGTGAAATATGTATGCTCTTCAACAAAATAGGTTCCAACATCACCATTAGCCTTGACGGTTAACGAATTCTCCGCGACATTTACGCTAAGTACTTTGCCGGAAACATTTGAATCCGTCTCTCTTTGGGCTACTCTGGCGTCAGACTCCACCTCTTCATTCGTAGTTTTCAAGTCCTCCTCCACATCCCACGGGTTACCCGCAAACGCTGGAACAGTAAGTACGGTAAAAAAACATAAGGACACAATGGACATTACATTTTTTTTCATATTTTATTCCTTAGTCATAACCCCATACGCCTCACCCATAAGGAGATGTTTCCCAACCTCCGCGGTAATTTTAAACCCGGCCTCTTTCTGAAAAAGCATAACAAAATCAGAACCCCCGAACTTGAAAGTACCAAGCATATCACCTTTCTCATGGGTAATACCCACCTGAACAATGTCCTCAAAGTTAACGGAAGAGACTTGCGCCATGCCCATCGGAAGGAGCGCTACCAATCCGTATTTATCTGTATCCATGATCACACAACCGCGGGTCTGCGTAAACTGCCAACCCGTTGAATCTATCGGAGCGTATTTGCCGGCTTTAGCGTCCCATTTTACTTCCAGGGCTACATTCTTCTCTATTATCGCCTTTTCTTTTATCTCGCCTGTAACCGCAAAATGATACCGGTGATAATCGTTCACATTCAGGAACGTGTGCGTAAGAACGCCGCCGCGAAACGCGTCTTTATACTTACTATCTTTCGCCAAAAGATCTCCCACATTGTAATACGTCGCAAGTTTTATCTTAAGACCCGATTCCACCTTTATCCTGGAATCTTCGTCTATCGCCCATACTCCCTGAGGAACAGAATCGGCCGGAGCGACAACTACCGACTCATCGTCCGGTGAAGCTATCGGCCTCTTGTTTTTTGACTTTAAATATTTGGAGAAAAAACGGTTCCAGGTATCCCAATTAGACGCGGGTTCGTACCAATCTTTTTGTAAGCCGAAACGAGGGTCTGCGTAAAAACCCTTATAAGAGTCTTCATCCCATGACGCTTCGGTATCCAGAAACGCTCCCCATGTCTTTACATAATCGCGCGTCCATGCTGAAAATGGCCCGTAATACTGAATGGCATTCTTAAACAAACCTTTACCTTCCAAATCCGAGAGAGGTTGATCCACAAGAAAATAAAAATAACATATTATCTGCATTATCTGCTGACGTATAAGATTTTTCGGATTATCCAATACTTCTTTAGGGATAAGGTCTACCGACCCATCTATAAAATCATAGTATTCCTCGATACTCTGAGCGGGATTCGTCACTTTGTCCGGGTTGATCGCCTTAGCTTTCGCGAGTGACTCTTCCAACATCTTACCAACCTCTGGTTTCTCCGCAATAAGCTCAATAAGAGCTTTGGTTAATGGTCTATGCCCAACTTCGGCCGCTACGCCCACACTGGAACACAACACCATTCCCGCCATCAATACCACAACCATCCAAGACCTTGCCTTACAAATGTTTTTCGTCATACCATCCTCCTTTTTTACAGATCCTTTAGAATCCTGCAAAATGGAACTTTCGTCATTCGAACTGTGTCATAATTCGTTTTGCGAATGGTCGCATACAATATATTGGTCGCATACACTACATTGTGGGGGTTCGATTCATCGAACCCGATATAACGGGCTTGATGAATCAAGCCCCTACATTATGACACAGTCTGATTAAAAAAACAGCTTCTTCGCTTTGCTCAGGATGACGGCTTGGGCAACCATTCCCCATACAACCTATCACTAACCCCTATCACCTTTTTGTTGTTTCTTTCTGCTTTCCATATGTCGTAGGTCCATCCGGCCATTTGGATCGCGCGTACCACTCTTCGGGATACCCGACTTCCTGAGCCATTTTGTTTGGCTCGTTAATATAACCGTCGTCATATTTCGCGACAAGCCTCCACGCAAAGTCCCACCACCCGGCGACAACCTGATTGGCCTGGTTATTACAATATTCCGTGAGCATAACCCTTGCCTTTTCAGGGTCTTTTTTATATACGCTAAACGCCTTCTTATCCATCTTCTTCATACCTTCGATCTCAGCCAACTCTATATCGTTCTGTTTTTCCTGGATATCTTTGATTATGTAACTATATTTTATAGCCGCCCAGTTGGCTACAAAATTAAAAGCCCACCAAGCACTCTTCTGACTGAATTCTGCCGGATCACAAGTATAATACGGCTCGGCGATACTTTTTACACCAACGTAAAAGGGAACATAACAAGTACTCATCGGTTCATCCGGGCCAAACCATACTATCCCGCCTATTGGATCCGGCAACCATCCGCGAGCCTGACACACATAACTGAACCCGCATCTGAATATCGAGATCGGTCTTTCCCACGCGCCTTTTTTCGGAGCGTTCGGATCGGATGTATCACCTTTAGCGTCCATTGGCCCGGGATAACGATAAGGACTGCCAAAAGGCCCGGCTGTAACACCTTTTGAAAGATCGAACTCGGTGCCCTGGTAATAGTTGCGGTACAAGGCCATAACATCACGCACACCAAACTTCTTGTCCGGTTTTATTGAGAACTTGAATTTTTTGGTAAACCCGTCTTTCACCTCAGGAGTCAACTTTAATGAAGGTGCTATTCGACTTTGCAAACTCCACACTCTTCGCAGAGAGTAGTATGGATGGTTGTATTCACCTAAGCTCACGGTCCTCAGCCAATCCAACTTACCGTCGGAAGGTTTCCACCAGCCATATTTTTCCGCAACACTATGAAGATTACTTGAGTAAAGCATATCCGGGTCTTTAGTGTCAATTTCGCGAATACGTAGTTCATTTGAAGCGACAAATATTTCACCCGCCGGAACTTTTTTTGCTACCCAGAGCCCCCCTTTCCCTTCGGGGCTGGGTGCCATCTCAATCACCCACCCTTCTTCTGTGTCGCCAATAGGCAATGTTTCACCCGTACCATAATATCCGTAGGTCTCTATAAGTTCGCCTATCAACTCCACAGCTTCGCGTGCTGTCGTACAGCGTTCCGCCGCTACACGGCTGAGTTCGGCGCTATAAAAAATAAGTGTTCCCGGAACAGGATCAGGCTGGATCTTCGTCCCATCGGTACACTCACCGAACATCAGCTGATGCTCATTCATTATACCGTACGATCCGTCAAAATACGCGTACGTATGTTCAACTTGGGGGATATGGCCCAGCGGTATACTTTGCGGTTGGTCGAGATCAACATAAGTGGGACCTCGATGAGTACCGACATATCTTCTCAATGTATACCCGTGATATTCGGGTTTGTCCCCCAATGCGCTCGCGTCATAATAAACAGGGCGAAGCGATCCAGGTTCATGGTCAGCGGCCGGCACATAGACCAGACGTTGATCGAACAGTTCACTGTCATCCGAATGAGCAACAAACACCGAACCGTCTTCCGTCGCTTCTTTGGTTACAAGTATCGTGGTACAGGCAAACGCTGAAACGGAAGAAAACAAAAAAACCACACTCACGATCAAGCCAATTAATCTCCTCATAAAGCACCTCTCTTTTTTTATTATCTATTCGACTTTAACTGCATCAGGATATATGAAGTTTAAAAACCCAAGCGCCGACAAAGCAATGCCATACTTCTTTTTAATACGAAGAGAGGTTATACTGAATTTCATCTCCCCATCCTGCTTCAATCCCCGAATACTAAGCTCATGATTCAGCGATTTAGTTAGCTGTTCAACCGCATCTTCTTTGGCTTGGTCCGCGTTTACTATCTCCCCTTTATAAACCCGTTCGTACTCCGCGGCAAACCCGCCTATTTTATCCCCTTTATCATTTATGGCCCATACCCGGCCAAGACCCGCGGCTACCGTATCACCTTTCAATCCTCCCGCTTTCGCCATAATTGTTTCCAGAACCGCTCCATGATGAAAATACTTTTTCGTTTTAGAGAGGGCTACCTCTCGAGATTCAGGCGGGAGCACCGAAGTATAATAAACAACATTAAAGTTCTCTATTCCTGCCTCCAAAAGAGCTAAGTCGTACGAAAAAGTCTCGTATGGATCCGGCAGTATTCCGTCATCGGATTCACCAGTCCCGGTCGTCGCGATATAATCCGTCGGGATCCTGGGGCCAGACGTACTTTCGGCATACGCCTCCATGCCATTAACCAACCCCAGACTTAACACAAAACATACCATAACGATTTTTAGTGTTCTCATCTTTACTCCTCCCTTTGTGCTTTATTCACGATCTATCTCCAAAAGCCATGTCGACCCTATGTTATTCCGTACAGAGGTATCGGTAGAGGTGCCGCGCGCAGTCCGTAAAAGGTGGGGACTGTCCCCTCCTTTTACGCCTGTTTGAGCACGGCACCTCTACCAATATCTCTATAATTCAGCACCCATCCGCTAATATTCCCTATACCAAATGAACTATTATCGCGCCCCATACAGTTAGTATAAAATTCCCAAAAGCATATGGAACGGTATATCCAAGCGCCGGAACAGAACTATCAGACGCTTCTTTCAAAACATTAAGTGACGGCGTCGCGGTCCCCGCTCCGGTAAGCGCCCCCAAAAGAAGGAGAGGATTCATTTTAAGAACGAACCTTCCAAAAATAAGACCAAGTATATGCGGCGTTAGAGTAAGAACAACACCGGCAAAGAATAGTATCAAACCGGTGCTACGGAGAGCATCCACCGCTTTAGGACCTGCCGTAAGACCAACGCAAGCTATAAAAAGATTAAGTCCGAAATTCGTGAACACCCATTGCGCACCGGTAGGAATTTGTCCAAATGTGGGATGAAGCGATCTAAGCCATCCAAAAACTATACCGGACAAGAGAACTCCGCCGCCTATCCCAAGGGTTAACGGTATGCCCGCGATAGGCACCGCTGCCAAGCCCAGCAAAGTTCCCAAAACACACCCAACGCCGACAATAACCATATCCGTAGCTACAGTTTGTCGTTCAGGATAGCCTAGGTCCGCGACAAACCTTTCGACATCTTTCTCCGCACCGGCAACATGGAGAATATCGCATTTATGTACCACAGTATCACGTGCTAACGGTATTTCATGTCCCTGGCGGGTGATCTTTCTTAAAAAACATCCGTGTCCATGCTCGCCACTGATCTGGCCCAACGTTTTTCCAACCACTTCTTTTTTCGTAACACAGATACCCAGGATCTCACCAAGAATATCCTCAACATCCTTATCGTCAACTTCAGGCCCTATCATTTCATTCGCCTTCAAAAACTCCTGGCGATTACCAACTATAGCAACTATGTCGCCGGTCTCTATACGCGTATCCTGAGCAGGATCCATGACGCCATCTGCTTTCTTAAGTTTATCAACAACTATCCTACCCTCAAAAAGACCTTCAAATTCCTTGACCGTTTTACCGAAAATTTCTCCCTTCGCAACCTTATAGGCCCTTAGATTTAAACGTTTATACCACGAAAAAAGTTCCGGAGACAATTCTTCATTATCTGAACCTGACATCTCTCTTTCAACCTTTCTCGCTTCTTCCTTAAGGTCCCATCCGAGAAGACGCGGAACAAGTTTGAAGAATACAATAAGACCGGCAACACCAAAGAGATAAGTTATAGCATACGCGATAGCGACATTACTCTCTAAAAGCGTTTTCTGGGCACCCGATATGGCCAAATGTTTTATGGCCCCATCGGCCGTACCTATTATTGAAGACTGTGTCATCGCGCCGCTTATCATTCCGGCAGTGGTACCCGCGTCAAGATTGAAAGCCTTTCCCAAAAGCACGGCGACTACAAGACCTACCGCGGCGACAAAAAGTGAAAGCCATACATATTTTATGCCGTCTTTTTTAAGCGCACCAAAGAATTGCGGTCCTACCCTATATCCTACACAAAAGATAAAAAGAGCGAACCCTATGGCTCTAGCCATAGGCGGTACATCTATATTCATTTGACCAAGCACGATCGCGGCAATAAGAACACCCGCGGTCGCTCCAAAACTGAAGCCAAAGATCTTTATCTTGCCTATCTGATACCCTATGGCGAGCGCCAAAAAAACCACGATCTGAGGATAAGCTCGAAAGGTCTCGATCATGTTTTGAACCATTATTTTCCCCCTTTCCATCCAGCGTGATATTCTTCCAATAGATCTGAAATACCCCTGCCAATACTGGCGTATGCGGCATCCGGCAAATTAGCGAGCGAAACACGCACAGACATGTTCGGCGCGTCAAAGCCGCCGCCATCCATTAAGACTATAGATTTTTCTTCCGCTAATCGCCACACAAAATCTATCGGTTCGTGCTCTTTGATCATATACTCGCGAAATTCATTCCCATATCTTTTCTTGGCAAGCTGAGGAATATCTATGGTCGTGTAATAGCGAGCGTCATATTCATTGTCGGGGCCTGGCTCGCCCAAGGCGTCGTACAACGTTTTAAATCTGTGCGCTACTACTGACTGCGCTTCTTTTTTATATTCTCCTGCTTTGTCAACAAGACAATACAATGAGAACAGCACCATAAGAACTTGCTGTGGGGTAGAAAGACCTGCCGTGTGATGAAGCGCAACGGATCTTGAATCGGCGACCATCCTGTCTATGAACTTCATATTATCCGGATCAAGCGCGACCGTGCCGTACCTCTTATGAAGCGCGTCTCTATCTTCTTGCGGAAGTTCTTTTATCTTTTTATCGAAAATGTTGTCTTCATGAATACCTATGACCCCTAGCCTCCATCCGGTAGCGCCAAAATATTTCGAATATGAATAGACCAATATTGTATTCGCCGGAGCCACTGCCGCAAGAGATCTGAAACCATTAACAAAAGTCGCGTAAACATCATCCGTAAGAAGGATCAGGTCTTTTCGTTTTGTTTTTACAAGTTCGGCGATTTTATCAAGTGTTTTTCTCTGCATGCTTACGGATGTCGGGTTTGACGGGTTCACAATAAAAAAAGCTTTTACTTCAGGGTCTTCAAGTTTTTTTATCTCCGCATCCGAATACTGCCAATCATTATTTTCATCCTGTTCTATCTCAAGCTCTACAAACTCATAATCATTAAGATTTGGTATTTCCAAATACGGTGTAAATATTGGCGTACCGATAGCTATCTTATCTCCTTTATGCAAGAGTTTGTTCTCCATAAGACTCGAAAAAATATAATCCATTGCCGCGGTCCCGCCTTCGGTCGCGAAAAGATCAAACTTGCCCGCCGGCGGCTGGCACGCGCACATCTCTTGATCAAGATACTTATACACTACTTTCTCGGAGTAGTTCAACATCCTGTCCGGTGTTGGGTAATGATCTCCCAAAATAGCATCTACCATCTCACATATAAAATCATCGCCATCGTAGTTAAGTTCATTTCGCACATGATCAAACGCCTTTTTAAGGAACGCTATCCCCGGCGCGTCCCAATTAACTTCAAGATATTTTTGAAACCTGTCGGCGATCCCTTCTTTTACGGGCGTTGATCCAAGCCTGGTTCTATGAGGCGTTCTTTCGGCTTCTTCAACCGCGAAAAGATTCAGCTGGCTAAAACCCTGCCTCGGAACCATTGTTATCCAGTTGGGGTTACCCCTTCCGGCATTGAGCATCGTACGTTCATGATGCGACTGGGACATTTTTATAAGTTTGTTTTTTAATTCAAAAGGACTTAATCCTTCATAACGTTTCTCTTCAACTCGACTCATAATATACTCCTTTGTTTTATCGTAATCAGGGCTACGCAAAACAACAAAATGTTGTCATTCCCGCTTTCCAGGCTGTGTCGCAAGTCACATTGTGAGAGACTGCATACAACATATTATACCGGGTTCGATTCATCGCACCCGATATAACGGGCTTGATGAATCAAGCCCCTACGTCAAATCAAATCCCCACATTATGACACAGACTGTTCGCGTGGATGACAAAAAACGCCGTTTTGCAGAACTCATTTATCGTAATGCGCAACGTGTTTCCCAACACCCTTCACTCTTCACCTTTTGTGTTTTCTTTAATATCCGTCGAACAAGGTGAAGCCATTCTTCGTCTTCATATTTGCTTTTTCTGAACTGCCAGTACTCCGCTCCCCATAAAAGTATCGTATCAAACCCCAGAGAAATAAATTCCTCCAGAGTCTTTTCCGCCTCTATTGCCTTAGCCGTTAGGGGAGTTTCCCTATCAGTATACACCAACCTTCCAGGCTCCCATGGTTCCGCCTGAAATTCAACGATCCAGGCCTTTTTACCTTTCTCTTTTATTCTACCAAGAAGACGAGCGAAATATTTCCTTCTCGTTTTCTCTCGTGTTCTAAAATATAATTTTAAACCCCATGTTTTATGCCCCACTATTGGATATACGTTCAATCCCAGCACATCACACATCTCTAAGCTCTCTTCTATCGGATCGTGTTTAACTGACAAGGCTGAAAAGAATCTGAGGAAGCCATTCGGGTATGTCGCGGTAGTTAGGACTATTTCTCTCTGGGCTCCATCCAACGACCTCACTAAGTTTATCTCTTCAGCCAAAAACTCTTTTCCTATGTACCAGTAATCTCCACCGAACTTGTTTAGTGCTTCGTTCTCCACCTGCCAATACTTGATGATATCCTCATCTCTGTACCTCTCAACAACCTTTGTTATGAATTTGAGTGTTCGTTCCCTAAGGTACTCATTTTCCGACACATCACCCCCGTAAGAGAACGATACTTTCTCTTGAACCCACTTCGGAATAAAATACTCCGGCCAGCGAGGTGCTTTCATTCCCACAGTAAGAATAACGGGCACTTTATTGTCCCGAGCCTGGGAGATCTGCCAGTCAAGCATACTAAAATCATAAACGTCTTCGGTCTTCTCTATTTCGTTCCAGTAAGAACCAAGTCTTATGAGATGAAATCCCTCGCGAAGCGTCAGAAGATAGGTTTCCTTGCTATCAAGCCCTAAATAACCACTTTGCACCTGGCTGTATGTTGTACCTATTCTCACGGTATCATCAGAGAACACCGACATCTGACCAAGGACAAAAACCGAAACGAACAGAAAGGCCGTGATCTTAGTTATATTATTTTCCATTTTCCCGAAGCCTGCTTTTATCCGTAACCCAGAACGTCATATATTTGCCCAGCATCAGACGCGTCTGCGCGTCTAACGCGGGAATGGCGCTTAAAAATATGATCGTAAATGGTATCAAGAGCCATTGAAACGCGTACCCTACCCTTTTCAGGATCGGATTTTTCCCTGATCTTGCCGGCAAAAGGAATAAACTGAGTATTATACTCACTATCATCGACAATGACGCTAAGTGAAATATCGTACCGGCTATGCGCGGAGCGCTGTAATAAAGCACTGTATGAGAAAATTCGCGTGTCGCGAAAATAGCGGGAAGCCACCCTATAACACTCAAGAGGAATGCCCACGTAGTCCACGCGATATGTCCTTCAAATAATTTGAAAGCATGTTTCGCTTTCCGGTATAAAGGTATTTTTTTGCTTTTGAGAAACGCTCGCATAAGGATGGGAAAATTCTCAACTCCCCATGCCCAGCGCCGCCTCTGTTTATACACATTAACTACCGTCTGCCACCAAGACTCCGCGACGACAGCATCCATTGAAAGAGTTAAATACATAGGAACAACGTGATAATCGCTGTCATAATGAACAAATGCTTTCCAGAAAATGGCCGAGTCGTCCGAGATCATATCCACCGGCCAGTATCCGATCTCTACCAGAGCTTTGAAACTCATGCTATGGCTTGAAAAAGTGACCAGCTTATCCGGATTTGTCGCCTCGATCAGCTGAAAGAACGAAGATCCTGTTTCCAATACTCTCGTTATGCCGGGCGCCTCCCATATATTGTTATTGTAAACCGGTACCGGCTGAAAACTCGCGCGTTCTCTATCGGGAAACGTAAGGTAATAATATGTAAGACCCGCGAAATAATCGGGTTCGACTACCGTATCCGAGTCAAAACAAGACGCTATCACATTCTCATACGGTATATTCTTTTCTTTCAAATATTCCGCGGATTTTCGGGCCGCGTAACTTGTATTGGCTCCCTTAGCTCTTGCTTCACCCGCAATCCCATCAGGATGACGGACTTCCAAAATATCGAAGAATCTGTTTTTATAAGACTCAACCAGACTTCTTGTAGCCGCCTTTACTTCTTCCTTAGCTCTTGCCTCAAGAGCTATAACCACAAGAATCCTCTCGGCGGGAAAAGTTCCTTCCGCTATACTCTTTATCCCGGGTTCTACTATCTCTCTCGTTTCTTTCGCGACCGGAATGATAACCAATTGATAAATATCTTTAGAAGAGGGAGGTTTCTTATGGGATTTTTCTAGTCTGTCCAGCTCCTTTATATGTGAATCTAATACGATCCTTTCTTTTAGCCGGTCGGGCTTTTTCTCGTCAAGCATCTGACGGTACTCGTCTATATTGTCTACTCCGCGCACCCTTTCCATCCAATCGGTTTTCTTCTCCATAGAAAGCCTCGAGTATGATAATACAAGGAAAAGCGTCATATAAAGCAACCTCATAAGCCAATAAAGATCGAAAGCAATAATTATCATAGCGGCGATAATAGGCTTACAGAAAGAGAGTATTATCATTCCTATTATCACACACCAGCTTGTGAGCCCCGGGATGATCTCAAAAAACCTCTGGAGGGTTTTATCCTGACCCGTAAGACCGCTTGATGAAAACTTAAATTCCATTATCCTCTTCCTTCTTCTTTTTCGGGTACTATCCCGGTCTCAAAAAGTGGCCCCTTATCAACCGGGATAAGATATAGTTTCCCTGTGTTTTCCGAATAAAAAACATCGCGGGCGTCTTTCATCTTCAAGACATCTTGAACAGCATGATCTCCTTCAGGATCCAATGAGATCAAAAAGATATCCCCGCCATCGCGGAAGAGAAGATGAGAACCATCATAGACCCAATAAACCTGACTTATTTTCTTCCCGGCGGTATACACCCAGGTAAGCGACGGGCCCTTTTCAAATTCCACGTTTCCTGTTGCCTCGGCGGAAAAATCGATGATGCCTATCTTATCGGTCGTCCAGAAAAGAATTTTCTTCTTCCCATCATCGGGTTTTATCCCCAGTACCCCTTTATCTGCGAATTTATACGGGAGTCTATTCGCCGAAAGAGCCCCCGAGTCTGAAAGAAAAAGGATAGTTTCCGCGGAAAGGATCTCTATTTTATAAAAACCAGCACTCTTAAACGCCAGATCGCCTACTTGCGGGTCATCAAGAATAACGCTTAAGTTACTTTTATCAAGGTTCATTTTCTCAAGCGTATTATCTTTTTTTAGAACATATATTTCGCTGCCGAAAAGCCCACACCCTTTGACATCTTTAACATATTCCGGATATTCCGCGGCGTTTTCAACATCTGTTCTTGTCAGGGTCTCATTGTGAAGAGAAAAAATGTATCGTTTATCGCCTTGAGCCCATTCCACGTATGATGGGGAACCTTTAAAATAAGGGGTTATATCCGTAATGACATTGTCATCGGTTTGCGTCTCTATCCAGAGATATTTCGTTTCACTCTCAAGGGAAGAAAGAAGAATAAACGAATCGTCATTGTCTGTTGTCACAAGAGAGATCGGAGCGTATCGCGCAAAAGGCGATTTCGGATCGGCTAAAGGCCACTCTTTACCGTTTGATACATTATACACATTGATGCTTCCCAATCCCGCGCCGCCATCAAGAAGTATAATTTCGGTACCGGGAAGCTCAATAAGGTCACGATACCCTCCGGATGATATCTCTTTCTCGCTTCTTTTAGAAGGCATCAAAATGACTTTATCGAATACAGCGGCTTTTTCTTCTCTGACCCGAACGGTCTTCCGCCACTCGTCGTAGCCTGGCAACCGAATGGTTACATCATAACTTTTCGGCAATAACTCGCGAATGAGTGTTGGGGTTTTTTTAGCGTATTGTTTGCCGTTTATATATACACCGGCCCCGGATGGCGCGGTAGCAAGTGAGATAAGACCGGTCTTTACAACTCCTCCGGCAACTCCCGGCTCATAAAAATAACCCACCGCGTACAGGATAAGCACCGGACACACGACAAGATATATCGCGGTACACACATAGAAAACTATTTTTCTAAAAAATTGCACTCTCAATCCTCGGTTGTCAGTTAAAAATTATTTTCAGTCTATCCATCCGAACCGACCTGAAGATTACCGTTTGAAGAATAATTCGCTTCTGCTATTTTTTCTCCGTTCTCATCATATTTCAGAGATTGCGCTAAGGACCCATCGGGCCTAAAATATTTCACTTTTCTCTTTTCGCCGGTAGCATTATTGTATTCCGTAGATTTTCTAACTTTACCGTTTTCATAGTATTCGTGCTCTACATCTGCCGCGCAAGCAGTCGTGGTTATCCCTGCGATACACATAACACCTGTCATGGCTAACACTGTAAGTTTCATACTGCTCCTTGTTGTCAGGGGAGAAACTCCTCCCTTTTTATATGGGGCCTTAACTGACCCATGATTTCATTACAACTGATTATTTCCTCATCATTTTTGGCGACTTTTATTTCCATCTTAATTCCCTCTTTTCTAATTCGTTATTCCTTAACAGTGTTTCCTGTATTTACCGCGTTTACCGGGTTTCTTAGGCTTATTCCCCGGTTGCTCGGCAAAATGTTTCAGTATACGTTTTAAATCGCCTATCAAAAGATCTGCCATATCCCTGCTAAAACCTTCCTTAACAACGATACGCAGGACCGCGATATCTTCGTCGTTAGCCGGTAACGTATAGGCGGGAATAAGCCAGCCTCTGTCACGAACCATTTCTGATATGTCAAACACGGAAAAATTGGTTTCCTCTTTGAGTTTAAAAGCAAAAACCGGGATATCCGATCCGTCGGTCAGCAACTTAAAAGGCCCGAGCTTAGCGATCTCACCGGAAAGATACAAGGCAGTCTCATGTAAGGATTTCATAATACGCCTGTATCCGGTTTTACCCAAACGCAGAAAGTTATAATACTGCGCAACTATCTGGTTGCCCGGACGTGAAAAATTTATAGCAAATGTCGGCATCTCACCGCCGAGATAATTAACATTGAAAATAAGATCCTTCGGCAGTTCCTCCCAATCACGCCAGATAACCCAGCCCACCCCGGGATAAACCAGTCCGTACTTATGTCCGGAGACATTGATCGATTTTACCCACTTCAAACGAAAATCCCACTTCAGATCGGGCTGAATGAAAGGCGCGATAAAAGCGCCCGAGGCCCCGTCCACATGGATAGGAACCTCCCATCCGGTTTTTGCGTTAAGCTTATCCAACGCTTTGCTTATTTCTTCAATCGGTTCATATTGCCCCGTGAACGTTGTCCCCAGAATAGTTGCAACACCGATAGTATTCTCATCGACACGTTTGATAACTTCTTCGGCATTAATAATGTAACGGTCACTTTCCATCGGGATAAAACGTGGTTCAACATCCCAGTAACGGCAGAATTTCTCCCAACAAACCTGGACATCAACCCCCAAAATCAAATTAGGTTTATCTATCGGTTTTCCTTTAGCTTTCATCCGTTCTCGCCATTTCCATTTGAGTGCCATTCCGCCCAGCATGACGGCTTCTGAGGAACCGATCGTTGAACAGCCGCAGGCTTCACCCTTTTCCGGGGCGTTGTATAGACGCGACAACATATTCACGCAGCGTTTCTCAAGCTCCGCCGTTTGCGGGTACTCATCCTTGTCGATCATATTTTTGTCGAATGTCTCAGCCATCAGTTGCTTCGCTTCCGGCTCCATCCACGTCGTAACAAAGGTCGCGAGGTTAAGCCTGGAGTTACCGTCCAGCATCAGCTAATCGTGAACAATATTATACGCCGTCCTCGGAAGCATTTCATTTTCAGGCATTTCAAATCTTGGTATTGCCTCGTTCAGCTCTCGAGACGCGTATGTTGGTGTAAGTACTTTTTCAGAATCCCCAATTTGATCCAGCCTCACTTTTTTTGATAACATTTCGTCCTCCTTGATTAGTGTTTGGAGACCCACTCCGGCCGCTTAAAAAGGTTGATCATTAACGGCGCGGTAACGAAAACTACTATACCCACGACAAGAAAAATAACATAAAAAGCCGGACTTCCCACCATAAGTTGTGCCGGAGGAAAAAAACCAACAGTTATCGCGAACACGGCACCAAATATTCCTATCCCGGAGACTATCCACATCCCGATATTTCCTCCCGGCACTCTGTATGCCCGATGGACTTCAGGCTGCGAATAACGTAATTTTATAGCCGCGGCGAAAAGCATGATATACATTATCAAGTAAAGGATGACCGTAAGAGCCGTAAGCAGAAAGAACGCGCTACTGATATTAGGCATCAGGAGATAAACCAGCGCAATCGTCGTTACTATCAGGCCCTGGACGAACAGAATATGTGTTGGAACACCATTAACATTCGTATGTGCCAAAAAAGGAGGTAGATCACCGTCCTCAGCGGTAGCAAGAAGCCCCTTACTGGGGCCTACTATCCAGGGAGTTACGGCCCCTATGGCCCCAAAAGCAATAAGAAACCCTATAACGGGAAGCAACCAATCCATATTGAATGAGTGGAGCAAGTCTTTAAACCCTTGCATGATACCGATCGTAAGGCTGATATTCTTTGCAGGGATCACTGCCGCGATAGACAATGAGCTGAAAGTGAAGACGATCACGATCATAGCTGCCGCAAGAAAGATCGCTTTCGGATAATCGCGTTTTGGGTTCCTTACTTCCAGCGCGTGAACAGCAGACACTTCCATGCCGGCAAAAAGCAGAACAACTCCGGCAAGAAACGAAATATTGGAAAAATTGCTAAAATCAGGAAAAATGCTGTGTGACGTGATGGCAAACTCAAGTGGGTTCCCTTTAAGCCACCACGTGACACCCAGAGCGATAATAAGTATACCCGGGAATATAGTGCCTCCTATAACGCCCGCGGTGGTAAGCCATCCGGAAGTTTTCATGCCGCGAAAGTTCATCAACGTAGCTCCCCAGTACGCGACAAGTATTACTGTAATATTGAAAATTTTGCTACCGGCAAGTGCCGGATCCAGAAAAAGGTAGGATAACGCGCCCGCGGCGAACGCCAGTATCGTCGGATACCAGATAACATTCTGGATCCACTGGAGCCAGATAGCCATGAATCCCAGACGTCCCCCGAAAGCTTCTTTGACCCACCTGTAAACACCTCCGCCAACCGGCCAACCTGTAGCAAGCTCGGCGGATACAACCGATGTCGGGATTAGAAAGATCATTGTCGCGAACAAAAGAAAAAAGATCATCGGTAATCCTTCCTTAGCCATCATAGGCAGTCCTCTGAGATTCATGATAATGGCCACATTCAGCATCGAGAGAACAAAAACACTTAACTGGCGATGTTTTCCGGACCTTTCTTCCATGCTGACATTATACCCTTAACATATTGATTTGTCTGTTAAATTCTATTTGTAGTATAATGCTTCCTATGAATATTATTTTAATTGAACCGTACTATGCAGGATCTCATAAAGCCTGGGCAGATGACCTTAAAAAGTACAGCACTCATAACATCGATATCCTTTCCATGCCGGGCAGCTTTTGGAAATGGCGCATGCATGGCGGCGCGATAACCCTGGCCGAGAAATTCAATAAACTGGATTACCGACCGGATCTCATTTTGGCGACAGATATGCTAAATCTGAGTAGTTTCCTTGCCCTTACTCGCAAAAAAACCGCAGGCATACCCACTGCGATATATTTTCATGAAAACCAGCTGAGCTACCCCTGGTCCCCGATAGACCGGGACGTACAAAAGAACCGCGATCATCACTATTCTTTCATAAACTACATCTCCGCGTATATAGCGGATACGGTCTTTTTTAATTCCGCGTACCATAAGGACATTTTTCTTAAAAACCTGAAACCTTTCCTGAAAATGTTCCCCGACAACCAGGGGCTCAAAACAGTCGACGAGATAAACACGAAAAGCGAGGTTCTGCATCTCGGGGTCGATCTCAAAAAACTATCGCTTCAGGAACCAAAAACCGTAAACCACAAGAAGCCTTTACTTCTTTGGAACCACCGGTGGGAACATGACAAAAATCCGGAAGACTTTGTCAACGCGTTGATCTCACTGAAGAACAGGAATATAGATTTTAATGTGGCTTTTCTTGGAGAGTGTTTCAATAAAGTTCCGGAAATATTCTTAAAAGCTAAGAAGCACTTGAAAAAAAATATAGTTCATTTCGGATACGTGGAGAACCAAAACGAATATATTAACTGGTTATGGAGAGCTGATATCATACCGGTAACTTCTCATCATGACTTTTTCGGCACAAGTATCGTCCAGGCTATCTACTCGGGGTGCGTTCCACTCCTGCCGAAACGTCTATCCTATCCCGAGCTTGTGCCCATTAAGAAATATCCAGGTAATTTTTATTCGGACCAGGAAGACTTCATGAAAAAACTGGAAGATATAGTACTTAATCCCGAAAACTACCCTTCACCCTCTGAAGCCGTCACCAAATTCGATTGGTCAAACATAATATCCGAATACAATGAAAAACTAGCGTTAAACCGATGAGCAACGTAAAGCAAATCAGTTTGGTCCGTTTGTGGGGGAATTTATTTAGGTTCCCAGATAGGCCTTTATTTAATCAATGAATATCTCAGCATAGGTTTTCAACTTTCGATCGCCTACCCCGTACATCTCAGAAAAGTCTTCCAATGTCACAGGTTTTGAGGAGGCCATGTTTTTTAGCGATTTATCCCCGAAAATAACATACGCGGGAACTCTTCCTTCGCGAGCAAGTTCTGCCCGTTTTTTTCTAAGAACCTGAAACAACCCTTCATCCACACCTTCCCAATCTTTTTCTCTTTGTGCTTTGCGTTTCTTTTCGATCTTCTTTTTCTTAGCGGCGACAAGCGGTTTAGCCAAAGTCGGCATCATTTTTCCCACCAAAACCAACCTTCCCGCATCCGTTACTGAAAGTGTCGAAAATTCTTCTTCTCTTTCAAGAAACCCCTGCCCCACCATCTGCTCGATCATATACCGGATAAAAGTCAATGATGATGAATCCATACTACCAAAAGTCGACAGGTGTTGCTGACCCATACGTTCTATTTTCTCGGTATGACTCCCTTTTAACACATTCGCTATATGACCTGCGCCGAAACCATAATGTCTTCCGGATCTAACATCATCTATACAAGCTACTATGGTTTGGCCAATACTTGCCGCGTCTTCCACCATATCAAGTTCTTTCAAACAATAGTCACATGCCCCGCAATTCTCTTTTTCATATTCCTGTCCAAAATAATTCACCAAGACCTTATGCCGACACTGCGGCTGAGAACAAAAATTATAAATAGAGTTCAATTTGCTCATTGGAATATCTTTCTCTGAAGTTTGTTCGATAAAATAACTCCATGTACGATAATCCATCCCACCATACAACATATAACAAGCTGAGGCCAGTCCATCACGTCCGGCACGCCCTGTTTCCTGATGATAATGCTCCACGCTTTTAGGCATGGCGGCATGAATGATAAAACGTATATTTGAACGATCTATACCCATGCCGAAAGCCACTGTCGCCACAATAATATCCACTTCTTCAGTCGCGAACATATCCTGATTATCATGACGAACACTATCCGGAAGCCCAGCGTGATAGGGAAGATTTTTATATCCCATTCTATTTAATTTTTCAGATACCGAATCGACATCTTTCCGTCGGAGACAATAAATAATACCCGGCTCATTCTCATGCTTTTTCAAAACATCCACCACTTGAGTCATCATATTTGTACGCGGCGCGACACGATAAGTAAGATTATCCCTGTCAACATGACCTATATGCTTATCAGCCTCTTCTAATCTCAGTTGTTCAATTATATCCCGCTGAACTTCTTTTGTCGCGGTCGCTGTAAAAGCATGGATTTTCGCGGGATGAAACGCCTCCTTGATCATACAGAGATTACGATAATCCGATCTGAAATCATGTCCCCAATGACTAATACAATGCGCTTCATCGATAACAAAAAAAGAAAGCTTCGTTGAACTTAAAAGTTCAACCGTTCCTTCTTTCTGGAGTCGCTCAGGCGCGATATACAATAACTTCACTTCACCTGAACGCACTTCCTTTATTACTTCACGCTGCAAACTGACAAGCATCCCCGAATTTAAACATCGGGCCTCAATACCTTTACCTCTTAAGTCATCCACTTGATCTTTCATGAGAGATATTAACGGTGAAATGACAACGGCCATACCTTCCGTCAATAAAGCCGGGAGTTGAAAACAAAGAGATTTCCCGCCGCCGGTGGGCATGACCGTTAAACTCTCCCTCCCCTCTAAAACAGAACTCATTGATTCTGCCTGAAATGGACGGAGAGTAGTATACCCCCAATATTTTTTTAACGTATCCAGTAAAAGAGGGACAGACACCTGTTTTTCTCCTTGTCTTCTTGATGGTGATAGAAATATATTATTATCAGGGTGAGGAGACCCTGGCCATAAGACATGCTTTCGTAGTAGAATTTTTTGATATCCCACCGTGACATTAGAAAAGATGCGCTCAAGCTTTAATCATGATACAACTTGTGACGTCTTTCTTCTATGTCCTTGTTGGACAGGTACTCGTCATACTTCATCCCAACTCTGTCAATGTGCCCGCGCGGCGTTACCTCGACAATGCGGTTTGCTACCGTCTGGACCAACTGGTGATCATGCGATGAAAAAAGAATAGTTCCTTTAAAGCTTGTAAGACCGTCGTTCAATGCCGCGATAGATTCCAAATCCAAGTGGCTTGTAGGCTCATTCAATATCAAAACATTAGCCTGCGCTAACATCATACGCGCCAGCATACATCGAACTCGTTCTCCTCCGGAAAGAACATTTACTTTTTTAAAAACTTCTTCTCCCGAGAAAAGCATACGCCCGAGAAACCCGCGGACAAATGTTGACTCCGTATTATCCGTATACCGCGAAAGCCAGTCTACCAGATCCATATCCGAGTCAAAATAGCCCGCGTTGTCCTTAGGATAATACGCGCGATTTGTCGATACCCCCCAATTTAATACACCCGAGTCCGGCTTTATCTCATCCATAAGTACCTGAAAGAGAGTTGTTTTGACAATGTCATTGTGCCCGACAAAAGCTATCTTATCACCCGGCTCGACCCTGATATCAAAATCCTTGAACATGATCTCGCCATCCTGTGACTTGGACAGTTTTTGGATATTTAAAATATTATTTCCGGCATCACGTTCCTGCTCAAAATTGATATACGGATATTTCCTTGAAGACGGCTTAATATCTTCAAGTGTAAGATTATCCAGGATCTTTTTTCGGCTGGTAGCCTGCTTTGCTTTGGAAGCATTCGCGCTGAAACGCCTTATAAAATCCTGTAATTCTTTACGTTTATCAGCTATTTTTTTATTGGCTTGATCACGTTGCTCAAGGACAAGCTGAGTCGACTTCATCCAGAAAGTATAATTTCCCGGATACAACTCTATCTTTTCGTAATCGATATCCGCTATATGAGTACAAACTTTATCAAGAAAATGCCGATCGTGAGAAATAACTATAGCGGTATTGTTGAAATTGCACAAAAAACCCTCGAGCCAAACACAAGTCTCTACATCCAGATGGTTGGTAGGCTCATCCAAGAGCAGGATATCCGGATTCCCAAATAGTGCTTGAGCCAGAAGAACACGAACTTTCTGCCAACCCTCTAGCTGCTTCATCTCTACATCAAGAAGGTCTTGCGAGATACCCACATTGTTTAACAGCTTAGCCGCGTCGGCCTCAGCGTTCCATCCATCAAGTTCGGCAAACTCGCCCTCAAGTTCAGAAACACGCATCCCGTCATCCTCAGAAAAATCCTCTTTCGCGTAAAGCTCGTCCTTCTGCGTCATTACTTCATAAAGACGTTTGTGCCCCATTATCACCGTCATAAGAACCGTATATTCATCGAAGGCGAACTGGTCCTGTTTTAAAATGGAGAGTCTTTTCCCGGGCTCAATAAAAATATCTCCGGAAGTAGTCTCAAGGTCACCTGAAAGCATCTTCAAGAATGTCGATTTACCCGAACCATTCGCGCCTATCAGTCCGTAACAATTACCCTGCACAAAAGTAATATTTACCTTAGAAAAAAGTTTTCGCTTGCCAAATTGAAGCGACACGCCATTAGCCGTTATCATACTCTTCCTTCTTAATTACATATAAAGTTAAAACAGTAGGGGCACGGCATGCCGTGCCCCTACTGTTTCTATTTCTTTGAGCGGTTACCTACACCGTGCCTCTGCGCTCTTCAAGTTGTTTGCGGATTTCCGCGGATTTTTGTTTTGTGAGTGGCATACGCAAAACAAAAATAATAGCGATAACCAGCCCCGCGATCGGTAAAAACGCAAGACTGGCGCGAATACCTAATATGGTTTCGGGTGCTTGCACTTTAAGTTTCCAGGTAAAACCTACCCACGACAAAATAAGACCGGAGAAAAAATACCCTAATGAATTCCCCAGTTTAAGGATATAAGAAGCACAAGCGGTAAAAGAACCTTCCCTTCTTTCATGAGTATTAAGCTCATCGTAGTCAATAATGTCAGCGCCAATGGAGCTATGCAGCATCCAGAGAGATGCCGCGGCCATTCCCATCAAACCTGACGCGACGGTTTGCAGCCAGATGATCTTTGGTGTATACAGGAACCAGGAACCGCCATAACCCAATATACCTATACAGCAGGCAACTACTACCGCCCTGCGCTTGCCGATATGATGTGCTATAGTCGCGAGGATCGGAACACCTATAACGCCTCCCAGCATAAAAGCCACGCCCATCCAAAACTGCCAATTATCTCCGACAATTTTGTCACCGGCGGATACATAAAAAACCGTGGCATAGTAACCAAGAGAGCCCACCATGCTCGTACCCACGATAAACGCAGCACCCACGATGATCATCTGACGAAAAGGCTTACACTTAAGAGTCTCACCATAGGAACTTAATAAGGAAATTTTCTCAGTAACTTTCACCACAACTTTTTCATAGTAGCGTTCTTTAACCCTGAAGAAAATAATAACGGCAAACATAGCCATTACCACACCCAGGATCGATGAATACACCTTAAGCCCCAGGAGTACATTTTTTTCTCCTGTTCCCGGAATAAGAAACCAGGCCAAATTGGTAAACCTCAGTGCGTAAAAATTACCCAATTCTGATATCTTTTGAGCCATGCTGCGATAGGCCATGAGGGAAGTACGCTCCTCATAATCAGGCGTCATTTCATTGCTTAAACTGTAGTAAGGCACGGTAAAGGAACTGATTATAGGAATATAGATCATATTGGACAGTATCATATACCAGAATATCACGGACACGCCAAGGAATTTATGATCCACCCAGGACGGCGAGATCCAAAACAAGATCGGCAGCATCACGCCGCTTAAAATACCGGCGATCAAAATAAAAGGACGGCGACGACCGTGTCTGGTACGCAAATTATCGGACACCCACCCTACCACAGGATCAACAATGGCATCAAAGATGCGGATCAGTGTAAGAGCCAAACCCACCAGCCACGGGCTAACACCCAAATACATATTAAAAACAGCGAAAGCTACAGACGGGTACAACCAGAGACCCCACATATCAACTGCCGTGCCAAGACCATAGAACATCTTGGTTGGGATCGGAAGACTATCCCGCAGAGTTTTCTTTTCTTTAACAACGTTGGTTTCTTCCATTCATTTCTCCTTTTTTTATAGTAGGGGCGTATTGCGATACGCCCCTACATAGCAGTCTTTTAAGCGATATCCAACCATTCCGTATCAGCTCTATTCCATTCCAGGATCGCGTGTCCCCTATCCTCAAAGAATGCCCGGATCTTTTCTTGATCGTATTTTAACAGGTCCCTGAGAATAGGCACCAGGACGGACAATACATTATCTGACAGCACACTTCTCCGACAAATATGGCCCATATACGGCGCGGGAGACACGGTTATTGTATAACCCTCATAAGACAAAATATGCAACATCACATGGACATCACTTGAACCGTCCCCCACATATATGATGGCATCCCTGGCAACATTCTCTTTTTGCTTTAACATATCGATGGTAGCTACTTTCGCGTGCCCGGCGTTAGTCCTTTCAACATCCAGGACGATATCATTTTCATAGATGAACGTCGTGCCGAAAATGTTCTCACCGGGAAAACTTTGTTCTACCGCTTTCTCGACGCACTCTTTAGGCGCCGCGGATACTATGTACGGGCTGAAACTATAATCATCAATCCCTTCATTCAGAATATTGATCAGTTCGGAAACGCCTTTTTTCAGTTCAACCTCGCCTCCGACCTCATAAAGAAGGTCACGGCTCACTTTCCCGACATAATCCGGGTCCCGGATCATCAAATGAGCGAGCTCTCCGCCGAGCTGTACGATGTTTCTGCGTTTTATCTCTTCTATCTTTCGGTCAAATTGATCCGAAGAAACTCCCAACTTCTCACTTAGTATGTACCCTACGTCTCCCGTAGACAGTGTTTTGTCAAAATCAGAGACAAAGAGAATTTTTTTCTTCATTTCGAGCGCACTCCCATTCTTCCTACATTTACGTATCCGTAAGAGAGCCCTTAGTTTACCACCCGCACGATGAAATAACAATAAAAAACTATATACTGAAAATCGTAAAGGTAGTAGAATAGTAGGGGCACGGCATGCCTCACCCCTACCTTACGGGAGAAAAATTGAATTGATGGACATTAAAGACATATTAACAAATAGTCTCGGCATAAACGACCTCACAGAAGCTTCTTTAAAAGAAGCCATAGTATCTCATTATCATCACCAGACCGATGACAAAAAAAGGCGTATAAATCGTGAAATCGCCCATGAAGTCATAAAAGCCGTAAGAACCACCGAAAGTAAGAAAGACTGCGAGGACACAGGAAAACCGGGATCTTTACCGGAAACTCGTGTACTGGGAATAAATTACATCAGTCCTCTTGACGTTACAATTGAATGGAAAACTGAACCCGACGGCACTCTTAAGCTGGCAAAATACCACATAGATTCTGGGGGAGATCAAATCAACGTCTCAAAGGTATTCAGCCATTTCAATGAAAATATCGCGTTAGTGGCCCTGACAGGAAAAGAGAAGGCGGAAATCACAGATGAATGGGAAAGAAATTTCCTAAACAACAGTATAATACCCGTACTTATCCGTTGTGGCGAAGAAGACGGGCAGGTAGCGGTTTTGAACATGATCGACGATGAGCCGCTTCCCGTAATGTACGGCTGGGCGGATGAACTCTCAAAAGACACAGTAGAGAATATCGATCGGGAAGCGCTACGGGTGCTTGACGCGATGCTTGACGACGGAAGAGATAACATCTGGATGGCCCTTTCGGCCGGAGGGCCCGTGAGATATAATAGTGATCTTGCCTATTACGCTTCGCTTGTAAAACAAGTTAAAAAGAAATATCCGAACCGGGTGAAATTGCTGATCGATTTTAAATATACTTCCGGAGCTGAGGAAGCCCTGTCAGTTTTGAATATCCCCAGAGAAGCACCCCAGGATATAATTAAACCTAACTTGGAAGAATTTATACAGATCCTGATCGCAAGCGGCCTGTCAGAAAGTGGCTCACTGGACGAAAATACAATTACTGAAAATGACATTAAAACATACGCGATAAAATTGAGAGATAAGTATAATCTCCTGGGAGTGCTTGTTTCAATGGACAAAAATGGCTTGATGCTTGTTATGCAAAATAAGGTCATTAAGGAAAACGGCATCAAGATAATACCGGCATGCCATACAGCCGCCGGGGATTCACTTAAAGCGGGATTCCTTTACGCCCTTTCCAATGGAAAGTCATTCGAAGAAGCCATACATACCGGAAACCTTTTCGGAGCCTCAACGGCCTCGATGGAAGGCTCTCAAACTGTCACACTGGAAGTGCTAACTAAGACTGAGGCATTAGCCGACGCGCAGGGTGTGAAACCGACAGTAGAGCTCGTATAGCATATAGGCGCATCGTATTCGGATCGTCATACTCCTCCTTAAGCCTCTGAAAACTTAAGCGCTTCAAAAACTAGAAATGCCGGCCAAACCAGTGCTTTTAAAAACCCCAATACACCCGCCCAAAATCCGGACGCAGCTGACATATAATATACTGCCGCTCCAATAATGCCGAGAAAATATCCAAACCCTCCGCAAGACTTGTCCTTTCCCCAGCTCTCACAACACGATTCAATCTTCTTCTCCGCCTTTTTCTCTACATCTTTCTCAAAATCTTTCTCTTCCATTTTTATCACCTCCAAGTTTATTATACGCTTAAGATGGAACAATTGTTTGCTTATTGTTTTTTTTAGCATATTCCGGGGCGTATACCCCCTCACATAGAAAGCCTACCTATTTGCGAGGGGATCCTTCAGTCGCTATCGCTCTTTCAGAATGACAGATTTTTAGGGGGAAAATTCCTGCTCTTTTCTTCAAAGACTCCGTTAGGGAAAAGCTCATTAAGGCGCCTATACAACGGTAACGCATCTTTTCCCCTACCCAAAGCTTCATAACTCCTGGCAAGAAAAGATAAAACATATCTTTCCTGAAACTTGTCATGGGGAATTTCCCGGAGTAAAACCGCAGCTATGGACAAATATCGCGTAGCTGTTTCATAATTCTTAACATATTGGAAATAGATACGTCCTAACTCCGCATTTATCTCCCAAGATCCAGGGTTTTTCTCCAGACCCTCCCGTAAAAAGGCTATTCCCTGATCCGTTTTACCTAGCCTGTCACATAAATAAAATCCTGTAAGCGTATAGGACTGTATGTTTTGAGGATCAATTTTAGCCGCGTAATACAGCCAGGGAATAATTTCTTTCACTTGATCATCATGTAAATGCACATGTTCAGTTACATTCATTTCTTGAGATACGCGAAACAGGATATTAACCGGCTCCGTCGTAGCATGGCTATGTTCCTCAGGGTTTTCGCAAACCTTGTGATCCTTCTCAACGATCGCAAATCGCTCTTTATGCTCGTCAGCAAAATGCCCCGCACCGCCATGAAAATACCGATCCGCCTGAAGAATTGATAAATTGGAAACTATCGCTCTACCTTCTCCCAAAAAACGCATAAAAACCGGAACATCGGACATCGATCGGTCAATAGCGTAGGTCCGGTTATACGCATCAATACTTAACGCCATCAAACTTGATAGCACTAGACACAAAAAAATAACGAATCCATATTTATTTTTCAAAGTCTTTTCCTCTCAAAAATATATCCGGCGAGGGATAAGAGCATACAACAGTAAAGAACTGTATACCCGACCACAGTAAAAACCACCCACATCGGGAGAGGATCCCATGCATGCGTGATCCTTATTCTAAGATCAAAAAATTCGAGATGTGGCAACAGACAATAAAGAATGCCATATAAGGTTGCCACAATTCCCTTGGAAAAAAGAATAATGCCTCTCAGGAAATCTGAAAACCCTCTTATAGTAAGGTACAACAAAAAAATGAATGTAACATTTGCTGACATTGTTATAAAATTTGAAAAAAACATTACAAGAGCCGAAACCATACAAAGGAATAAAACACCAAAGATAAATCCTTGTCCGAGCAAAACCAAACTTTTTCCGCCGCCTGTCATATAAAAACCCGTAAAAATAGCGTAAAAAATAGTAAAAGAAATGGTCGAGATCATTACCCCTCCGCAAAATTTTCCGAAAATCACCATGTGACGGCTCAAAGGTTTCGCTAAAAGCGGATATATGGTCTTCGACTCGATTTCGGAGGGAAGCTGTTTCGCCGTAAACGTTACGGCTATAGTAAAAGAAAAAAACATTAACAACGAATATCCAAAATCTCTAACATAGCGTGATATCCCTTTTACTTGGAAAAAATTCTGATAAGATAAAAAACCAAGAAGAACAAACATGAATATCACAAGAACATAGAAATCCTTTTTACGAACAAGTTCTTTTACCATACCATACGCAATGGCCCAAACAGCCCTCATACTCTCTCCTCTATCATCTTTAAAAAATAACTTTCTAGGGATTGCCCCTCCTCTTTTTCACCAAGCAGATCCTTAGCCGAACCAACTGCCAGAAGCTGACCTTTATGCAAAATCCCTATCCTGTCGCTTACCAGCTCCACCTCTGAGAGTTCATGCGAAGAGAAGAAAATAGTCTTCCCTTTTTCTTTTAAGTCTTGGATCACTCCGCGCATCCTTTTGCGGGAAACAGGATCTAATCCCCCTGTAGGTTCGTCCAAGATCAACAGATCTGGATCGTTTATCAATGCCTGGGCAAAACTAACCTTCTGCATCATTCCCTTAGAGAATGTTCGCATAAGTCTATTGGCGACTTCTTCAAGATCAACCAGCTCAAGAAGTATTTTGATCCTCTTATGCAACAGATCCTTATCTATTCCAAAAATGTTGCCATACATGATCAAAAGCTCTACTGGCGTAAGATACCTATAATAATTCGCTATCTCCGGCATATATCCCACTGTTTGACGCGTATTGGAATTTGACGGCGATTTGTCGAATATGGCGAGTTCCCCATTCTTAGAAATTAATATACCCAACAAAAGTTTGATAGTTGTGGTTTTACCGGCGCCATTAGGACCGATAAACCCAAAGATCTCACCATTATCCACGGAAAAATCCACACCCTTCAGAGCTTCTACCCTTTTATTCCCGGTTTCATATGTATAGTACAAATTTTTGGCAATAATAACTTTCTGCTGCATATATAACTATCCCCCCCCATATTATCAAATCCTCGAAAAAGCTTCAAGTCGCATAAACAAAAATAGATGACAAAAAGTATATCATTTTCTCGTTCAAAAACATTCCTGTTGCATTATACCGCTAACCACTTCCAAAATATGATAGAACAGCTCTTTTGGGACCAAGTTCGTCACTGAACGGCAGTTTTGATCCTTTTATTTTTTGAGATTTAAATACAATCCGACTTTTTTTGCTTCACGGCTTGAATGTATTTAATCGGGAACCCGAATCTCTTCAACGATATATCTTTCTTGTAGTTAAAATTATGTTTCGACAAAACGGGCCTGATATCAACAGGATGACATCCCTGGCTTAAAAACGTTATTTTATTAAAAACAAAATTCCAGATTTTACCTGCGATGCTTGACGGAAAATCCATATACACTGAAAAAATCTTACCTTTATCCTTCAATACTCTTTGAATTTCTAAAGTAATCATATTAAAATCTTTTTCCTGACAAAAATCAAAAAAACAATTCGCGAAGACCGCGTCAAAATATCTGTCATTAAACGGAATGGTGAAAAAATTTTCGACACATATATTTAGATTCGTTGTATTATGCTGGTTTGAATATCTCTCGGCCATTTTCGCTATCTCATCAGAAAAACATAAAAGGAACGTTTCACCTTTGGAATTCATCTCAACCAATGTTTTTATCCCTCCATCTGTAGGGGGTGATATGATTAGTATTTTTGAATTTCCGATCTTTGAATCTTCGGCCTCTAATATCCGAGCTGGGCTTTCTATTAGTTTTGTCCAAATATTAAAAAACCAAGATATACAAACATATGATTTTGTTATGTTCACAAGGATCTCATTAAACGCTTTACCTTCCCTAACATGCCCTGACCAGCCGCCGTTAACTAGACCCCCGGAGGTTTAGTTTTTCCGGATCTGGTAAATTATTTTGCGGAATTTTTACCCTCAACATTTCATCCGCTCCCCTTTGAAATTCATAATCTACTTTTTCTACCGAACATTCATAGCCCTGGGTATCAAGTCTTTCGATTACACTTTCAAGATGACGAGATTTCCTGGCTCCAAGCTCAAGAAGCGGGAAAATCCGTGCTTCAACAGCAACCCTGCACATTTCGACAATAGACTCAACATGAAAATCTAATGAGAAATGCTCACTGTATAAGAACAGAAAATGTTAACATAATGCCAACTCAAACTCTTTATTCGGGAACTCCAACATTGGCAGCTCACCTACCACATAACGCCCTTGTTTTTCCCCAAATGGATAATCGTCAAGAAACTGCCGCATTGCATCCATTCTTATTCGACCAAGCTGACCTATATTGTCAATATTCTTCCAAACAAACTCGTCTTTATTTTTCTTAGCTTGTTCTAGTACGGTTACATACGTTTCATTGATCCTTGATTCTAGCTCTTCGGCAGAGAACTGATATAGGGGGTCAACAGATACAATTTTTCCACCTCGTCGTGTTAACCTAGAGTTAAATGCTGACGGACCGTCACCACACCCAAGAATACTTTTTTCAAGATCAGTGCCAGTTAAAGCGAACATCACTACGTATTCCTCATACGACCTTCCCCAGGGGACTACCTTTTCCAGAACAAAGCTCATTCCTTTTCCTTATCTTTTGCAATAAAACGTCTTATCTTACACGTTTGTCTGCAATGAATTACATACTAAATATTATACTCCTAACATCTGAATTTGTCGTTAGAAATATAATATTTGCTTCGGAACTTCTTCAAGAGAATGGGGTTACATAGAGTGTCTCATGGGAACATGTGTACGGCAGCACAATTACAGGGCCGTATAAACAAAAATGTCCCCTCTCCCTGTATCCTACTGAATGCAAAAGCGCTCGCATTTCGCGGGAATGACATAGTTGTAAAAAAACCGGCTAATTGTAAAGCCGGTTTTTTAATGGCGGGCTGGAAGCGAGCTAAGTCGAACAATGCAAACCCAATCAATACCGCTACTTGTGAAAATGCAAAAACGTCGTGATGTCGGAATTCTGGTTAGTTTGAGCTAGCGTAGTCTAAAAAATCAGCAAGATTGTTTTTTTATTAACTCTTTAACTTGTTCAGGTTTTGCTACATTCATGATAACTACTTCAACTCCGCCTGTTCCAGCTGTACCGATAATTACATTACCATAGCCTAACATTCTTGCCAATATACCCTGACTTGTTGTTACACTCCTAATATGTTCGATATCAACTTCGTTAACTCGTTTGGCTATAATGCCTACTCTAGCTGAAACCCTTTTATTCGTAATTGTGTATGTGTACTGATATCTATTCAAAATTACAACAAAAAGAAACAATAAACCCAACCCCATTAATGGCAATGTAACAATTGATAAAATAAAACCCAAAATACAACTCCTCCAAACAGGTTTTAACACTTCGAGCGTTGTTTCTTTTTCCTGCTTTATTTGTGCCTTATTTGCTATTTTACCTTCACTACCATTCAACATTTCACTGCAATGCTTACACTTGATAGCTTCATCTTGTATTTCTTCTGCACAATATGGACATTTTTTCATCCAAATACCCCCTTAATTATTCTTCTGTCACAAAAATGGCAGTACCTTGAACAACTTTCGCATTTACAGGTGCCGCCCATATTGAACCGTTCCCGGAACCCCCAACTATAGCAGATGTCTGTGTTCCCGTATTTGTCAATAACACTCCATTTGCGCCAATTTTTGCCGCTTGCTTTTTAAGTTCCGCAACCGCATAATCTTGTGACGCTTGATCCGTCCACCCAGAATCACTCGAAGCTTCAACAATCCCAAGTGCGTCATATTTTTTTGGTTCCTGAAGATAAAGCTTAACTGATTGTGGGTCCGTAGCTGTCCGAGCATTTCCAGTAAGGATAACGCTACCTGTTGCACAACCAACAAGAAACAAAGCTGTCAGGCAACAACCAATGAATTTAGAGTATTGTTTCATTATTTCCTCCTAACAATTAATATCGGGATTTTGATTAGTTTGTCCTGATACTTGCCACATCATTTAATACGAACATTTCTGATCGAATGCCACCGCATTCTCCCTAACAACACATAGAACCAATCTTTCTTCTTAATTACTGCCTCAGAAACACTGTCTACTCCTATTTTTCCATTTTTCGCCACGCTCAGCCTTATAACACCACGTCTAGGAGCCATTTTATCTGCATATATTTCAAAAGGTATGTTAAATTTAGTTTTTTTATTCTTTACAACAAATCGCATATTACCAACAATAATGGTTTTATCATGAATAATTGGAATACCAATATCCTGCTGATACCTGTTATACGTAATATCATCATTTAAAAGGCGCCTTGAAAAAGGCAAATCAGTTTGCACTTCCTTTGTGTGTATATATTCACTCGGGATATTAACTAACACACGTGCCCCAATAACATTATCTCCTCTATTTTCAATTTCTATGCGCTTTTCAACCACAACAGCTTCGTTTTGTATGGCAAAATCTCCCCCTGACATATTCATACTTAATTGTGGAGCTGAAAACCATGTTATTAAAAAGTTAAGGATAAATCCTGTCACTATACCAGTGACTATAGCTCCCACAATGGATGATCTCCGTTTAGAAGTTCTCCTGCTTTGTCTTCCCTCAGTTCCCCTATTGCAATTCCTACTTATTATTTTTTTAAAAAAATTGATTAGAACATTGTATCCTTTTCGTTCCATTTGATTTTCATGAGAGATACAAGTCAACTTAAAATCCTCTTTTACATCCACGTCATATTTTCGTATCAAAGAAACACCATTTTGTGTAATCACACGAACTTTGACGATATATTTGCCAACAATTAGTTTATAGTGAGGGGTTTTCCAATCGTTTAAATACGCCTCGTTATTCCATCCATATGCCTCACTATCTCCATCTTTTTGAACGATGCAATCCAAAGGTTCTCGCTCTCCGGCAAATATACTAATAGAGTCAGGAAATAATGTCCTTTCAACAAAAGAATGTGGAGAAATATGCACCATTTCTGGCGTATTCGCCCACCTCCCTCGCATTATAAATAAACTTGTACCGTCTTCATTGAAAAATTCAAGCGTTGCGCTACAATTTTGAGCCACCTGCCTCGGCAACCATTTTAAATACCAAGGCATCGCAGTATTTTCAACAAAAAACCGCACAAAATTCCATGTCCCTCTACCTTGATACGTATTTATTACCTTTTCTTCTTCGGCATATATAGCCACTTTAGGAAATCTTTTCTTATCAAATATCAAGGCGACAATAACCGCTAATATTGACGGTAAAAATGCTGCCCAAAATGTGTTCATAACCACCCCTCCACCTAATTCAACTTCACCGGTCGCTTAATCTTTGTCATGCGTTCAGATCCACCAAGGCTTAAGTTCTTCTTCGCACTGATTATCCTCAATTGCGCCACTTTCCCATGGTATTCCCTAAACGCCTTTTCTATATCTCTATCCTCAAATGTGGCAACAAATTGATTATCTTGTGGAATTGATAACATTGATCTATCCAGTTTTATGCCCCTCCCCGCTATAAAAGTCTGAACTATTACCTGAAAAGTCATCGGTTTCTTATGATCCAAGTGGCTCTCATATGTTGCGATTTTTACTCCAGTCACTTCACATTCAACTTTTCCATCTTTGTCACCATATTGCTCAAAAAACCTCTTTTTAGCTTCTTCTAGTGATTGTCCTACAGATTCTCTACATGCTTCTGAAAATTCCTGCAATAGGCTTTTCCCTTTCGCATTTACTGCTGAAGGATAAGAAAACTCAGTGACTGTCCCATCTGTTCTTTTCAACCAAAAACAACTTGTTCCTTTATCCGTCAATGCTTTATAAAATTTCTTTATTCCACATCCTATTTTTTGCAATGATTCAGGGTGTCGTTCAATCAAAGCATATAACATATCCGTATCGTCCTCATTAACATCTTGATTATTCCGATACCTACTAAGCATTTCCTTAAAAAACGCTAATGCATCTTTTTTAAAAGGAAACTCCATACTTCCAATTTTTATAGGCTTACGAGCCACTCCAACTCCTTTTATTTCATATTTCCAACACCATCTTTACAAGCTTCAACTTCTCACTTACTCTCCATGCAAAGTCAAAAGTACACATACCAAAGGATACAATACCACTCAGGCATCATTTGTTTTAAAAATGAATATTCAACAAATTTGTTATTCCTCCAAGCCAAAAGCCCTTACTTCTTCTTTTTCATTGTTTCCACAATTGCTGTACTTTTACGCCTCTCAGCTTGCTTTACTGTAATAAATTGTCCGTTTTTAGCGTCTCTTCCAACCTTATACGTACCGCTCGTACCACTTTTTTTCTTAGCCATGGTATCACCTCCTTTGTAACAAATTACTGAATTTCCTTTTGCATAATAACTTGCATTCAATTGTGTCGTAGTCCTATGTATCATTTTTGCTCCCTCTTCTTAATTTTCAAATATTTTTGAGCTTGAGTAAAAGAAGCCTTCCCATAACGAATTCCCCCAAAAATATTGTGTAATAAAAGCTTAATATGCTTATCTAATTCTGAGTCATTTGAATAATCTGCCGATGCCATAAAGTCAACTCTTTCAGCATTTAACAAATTTTGGCATACTTCTTTGCCCTTCTTATCCCTCTTCTTAAACACTGCTATTGCAAATCCTCCGTTTTGTCGTATCACTGTCATGCAAGGAACGTCTGTAAGCCCATCACCTATATACAAGATATTCTGAAAAGGTATTGCCCTTAAAGCACTCGGCATATGAAGATTGATATTTGTATGCATTTCCTCCAACCCCTTATTAATTCTGAAAATAAATTGGGTCTTCAGCGTATCATTAACAATAACATTCGGAAAAGTAGCTGCTCCATACTCGTCATAGTAATATTCAGATGCGAAGATCCTATGAAAATGCTTTGCTATTTTTGTGCCTTCAATTATTTCCTTTAATCCTGCCGAAATGATATAATGCCTTAACTCAACATCGCTATTGAATTTATCTTTAACATATTTATTTATGCGACTGAAATACCTTTCAACTCCGGAAAAATATTCGATTTTCGTAGCTAATTTCTTTAATTTTGCTTTCGTAACCGGATATTTCTGTGCTTTCGATTTCTCTATCATTAGACGCATATATGTGACAATACCTTCCCCCTGCGTCACCTTTGCCTCGACACTAACTTCCTGCCAAAATCTCTTCCCATCCTTTATGCCTAAATCAGGGAAGATAGTATATTCCTGCATCGGTTGAGGAGTCAGCGTACCATCAAAATCATAAACTAGCGCTATCACATTATGTTTATACTTGCCCATACTATCCCCCTACTAACAAATATCTTTCTCTAAGTTTATTTTCTCTTTCGCATTGCTGGTAATTTATTCACAAAATCAGATATGGATGCACTCCCTTTTATTTTTTTGAGCATAGTTTTATTATAGCACACTGCCTCTTTAGAAATAACCAATCGATATTTTTTCCGTCCATTAACGATAAACCCATTGAAGTCATATCCATCAAATGCACGACTAAAATCATCTTTTAATCGCCCTATTGCCTGCCAATCACCTTCGCCGGTATCAAGCCAGCCTTCATCCGTGGTCTTTAACGCAACAACAAATCTCAATAACAACTTAAAATTAGCCTACGTTAAACCACCTTCTTTATTGTCCAAAGCTACGATATATTTCTCATTCTCGATCTTACCTGTCAACTGCAACGCCTTTGGAAGATCAGATTTTGCTTCACTGAAAACAAATCCTGACTTAAATTTGAGATCATCCTCAAAAGCTTCATCAAAAACAAATTGACCAACATTAGTGCCATTCAATCTACTCTTTGTTTTCTGGCACGCAATGCAAGAGAACGGACTGATTACTATGTACCGAGCATACCGACTAACACTGCTTGGTAGTCCTTTTAATTCTTTTGCGAGATCATCAGCTGAATCATTCAGAGCAAGAAAAATCCCGACACGATCGCCGGATACATCTTTACTACCAACAAACCACAATCTATCTGAAACACTATTTGTCTGTTCTACTAATTTGTTCTTTTTAGCAATGCGTGAAATCAATTTTGTGACATCAAATCGATAATGCGGTATATCCTTCTCCTCAACCAGTATACGATCAAGCTCCGGATCGTCCGTCGGATTTGCCCAGTATTTACCATCTTTTCGCTGTTTCAAATGCCGTGGGTTGCTTTGGTCTCCCTGAATGGATGAAAAGAAAAGATCGTGTTCATAATCGAATTGTTGCCAAATAATCAATTTATCGTTTTTTAGGGAAGTAAAATCCTTTGGAGATATTGATGTGAGTTCTTGTTCAGAAAAAACATATGCCGGTTCACATTCAACTTTTCGCAAGATATACTGAACCAGCTTATTTGAAAAGCAAAACTCCCTGTTCATATAAATAGTCCTCGATTATTTTCTTTTCTCTCTTCTCCGGAATCTTTGTTGTTTCCGGCGGTTTTATCTCAACCGTAAATTGCTTGCTTTTCTTACCTTCTCTACGAACCCAGAAACGAAGTTTAGCTGACACTATTTCTGTTGTATCTCTCCCTAAGCCGTAAAAATCGAGTATGGATGCGACATCTCCACTAGTGACTGCTACTCTTGCCGCTCTTTGTTTTGAATCTATGCGCACCAATTTAACCGATTCTATATGCTCGTTTCCAGCATAACTGAACGATCCATCTCTTATTGAGTCAAGATTTACTACAGTCTGATCAAAAACCGTATCGTCTAGCTTATCAATCCCCATAACTCGTTTACTGAAAATCTCCAGATACTTCTGTTTCTCTTCGGTGCCTCTACTGCTGACCTTAACACTTAAAACTTTGTTTTTCTTATCAAATATCAGAATATCTTCTTTTGCCGGACGAAAAGATCGTATGTGGATATCCCCATTCTGAAAAGTCATATGGGTTTTCATGAAATCACCCCGAGCAATCAATGTAAAACATTTCTCGTCGTCATCATACTTTCTAATCCGGCATTGCTCACTTTTACCGTTCTCAGAAAAATACTGCTCAATATCTCTTTTAATTTCCTCAAAAACCTCATCAGCTAAATTGGCAGTTCCCTTTACAAACCGATGATGCCGTAACGTCTCAGAGTACACGACATATAAGTACTGATCGAAAGCTAAATCATAAGCATCCTTGCTATGCAAAAAAACTCTAAGTGCTGTCGTCTCTGATGACTCATCTTCTTCGGTGCTGATACTAAACTCCTGAACAGCTTTCTGGACATAATCTCGTGTGGAATCAGCAATATCGTTTATACAATGCAACTGCGCCTCAATATTCGACCTTTTCTCATCCTCGATACTTTTCCAGAAAGACTCAAACTCATCACCGTCAAATTTCATCCCTTCCGGTGCCGGAACTTCCCACTTGATAAAATACTCTTTTAGAACCGCATCGTCTGCAGCTCTCAGAAACTTTTCTAATTTAAATGACCTGTGTTTTACCATTAGTCCTCATTAATGTTTTGTGTCTCTTGGTGGACAAGGATCGTTACCATAACTGTCCTTGTCTCGAATTTTACCATTAACACCGTGAATCACCACTTCTGATTTTTGATTGATTGCGATATCCCTTGCGGCATTAATTGCATCTTTTTGCGTATTGTGCAACGATGTTGCTCGTGAATTACCCGCACCTTTTACAGCCCAACCATCGTCGGTCTTTACAACATGCTGATTCTTCTTAGCCATAGTAATACCTCCTTTTTTTGACCTAAAATACAAAAACCCTCGCTCAGTGAACATAATGGCACTAGGCGAAGGTTTTTCTTTTTTAATGTCCGGGATTTAACCCTTCCAACACGGGACAAATATTACTTATTTCATATTTTATATCATAATCGTCTATAAACTACAAGCAATAATTGTGAACTCTTGTTAGCTTGTCAAAATATCCGTTTTTTTAATCACGTAATCTGTCAACTTTAGTAGTATCCTTTTTTCTTTTTGCTTCAATAACAATATGTAACCTGTTCTCTTTCTCCAATTCAATATCAGTACCACCTCTCATCTGATCACAGTAATTTAGCTAACGTTTTCTCCCGTACAGCGTTAATATCCATACTCTTCTCAGATACTCCGACAAAAATAAAGGAGATTGAGGGAGACCATCCCACATTATGTATGAAATTACTCTCTTGTTTTTCACCATCCCCTAATTATTTCATTGGTTGCATCTTCTTTCTCTGGTATAATTATCGTAATCGGGATAGAACTAACATTATAGGATGTTTTATGTTTACGGTATCAAATGATAAAAAAATAAATCAACTTGGTATTACCAAGATTGTGAAAAATATAAATCTTGTAGACTTCTTAAATGAAGTCTATTCCTATAGTGATAATATCCTATGCCCTTCACACGCTATAGATATATCAAACGCTTCTATCATTCAAAATAAATGTATTTCCTGCGGACTTTGCTGGTTATTAACAAATGATGTTATTTCTTTTGATCAAAACTATAATGAGAATGACTTCATGGATTTTTGCAAAAAGAATAAGATGTTCTTATATGCTTGGCTAACGCTAGTGTTAAAGGAATGCAGTGGCATAGAAATATCTTCTTCTGGCTATAGTAGAACTAAGCGGATTCCCTTAATCGTTTCAGAAAAACCGCATCTTATTCATATTATCAGTGTATGTTTGTCATCAAAGAATATAGAAAAAGCATACGCTGAAATTGATGATACCATTGATCTTTCTAAAACAGAATTACGCTCTTATTCTATAAAAAAAATAATTATTATTGTCGATTTTGATGAAGAATATTTAACTTTTCTTAATAATTTTCAAGATTGTATTTTCTTAGATGCAAAAAAGGTGTTAAAGAGTGTCCTATTAAACAACTGTAGGTCTATTTCAAAACTAATAAATCTGAGTGAATGTTGATATGGCTTATTTAATCAATAGAAATCCCTGTGGACGAATAATCTGCCTCCATGCATTAACAAAATACTTGCATAATAAGTTTGGAGACAATTCTTTTGCTTTGAACGACTTTAAATATGACGAAAATTCTACCCATAATATACACCAGACATGTGAATTGTTAATTAAACACCCCTCTATACTAAAACCAGTTTGCCCATTCCTAGAGAACCCCTTAAGTTTAGCCAAATGTTATTTAACTCAAAGCATCCAGGAAGACAAACAAAAAAGTAAATCAGTCAGTGATGCTTTTAATGCATTGGAAGGTTTAGGATTTGTAGAGAGAGTTGACTCAACTGGAATACTAACAGAAAATGGTAAAAAGTTTTCGTCAACCAGTTTTTTCGATGAAGATATGTTACCAATATTAAAAGCGGGTCTTCTTTCATATGGTCCATTCGTTGGACTCATAAACGAATTTACTAGGTCAAGTAGCCTTGTTAGCAAATCCGACATAAGGCTTGGTTATCCCAATACTATAGATAAAGTGTTCCATCAAAAACAACTTATAAGATTATCTACAGGATCTCAAGAAGATACTATTACGAGAACTAGATCTACTTTGTTTATATGGGCAATAAGTGGTGGTTTTGCTCTCCCCTACAAAATGCCTGTTCCTACTAATAAAAAACTATGGCACACAGAAGTTTTACCATATATAAAATCGAAAAAATGGAGTGCAAGAAAATTTAAATCTTTTGTTGATAAGGACTTCTTTAACAATAAGATCTTTGTTGACAACCCCCTAACATATGAATCCATGACGAAAAGCACCAAAGCCTTACGCGAACGAAACCAAGAACTTGAGCGAAGTATTACCTTGAAGTTTGAACCAATTGTTAAAAACAGGAGATTTGCACTTATTTACTTACTTGCGAAAGCTTCTACCGACAACAAGAACTTAGATATTTCTAAGACAATTTTTCTCTTAAAGAAATATCCTGATCTATTTGTTGTTAATTCTAAAGATTTTGATACTGTAATGATATCTGAACTTGAAATAGCAACCGTAACGGGGATTCCTTATTCTTTTAAAAAAAACGTACTTTCCCCTTTAACTAAAATAAATATTAAAAAAGCATCACAGGGGGCACCCCCTAAATTGCTTTCAACATTAAATAAAATATATCCAGGAACTACAATATGAGCTTAATTAAAATCTCAAACACAATAATTGATGAATGTATACATGTTCGCCGTCAGCAAAAGTGGGAGTATTAGATAGGTTGTAGTTTCAAGGATATTCTCACATGTGAGAATATCCTTGAAATCGCGCGATTTTAGCTCCATAATCGGGATAATATCCCGGAAAGGAGCTGAAAAGATGAA
>JAJRVD010000105.1 GCA_024277375.1 Candidatus Omnitrophota bacterium
TGGGTTATTGGGTGTATGGGATAATTCAATATATAGATACCGTAAAGCAACCAACAGGTGCGCCGTCTTCCCCCATGGGGGAAGAGATCAAAGAACTGGAACATGAAAGTGCCCAATTATCTTGACACTACTATTATTCTCACCAGTTTGACTTTTGTAGTATATTATGATATATTTCAAAAAACTGAAAAGGGGGGTATAGGATGAGAAAGTTTCTGATAATGTTTTTTGCGGCAACAATGATAATATCATTAGCGGTGGTTTCGTTCGCGGCTGACATGCCTACAAGAAGCAGTGGTGCTAAGCCTGGAGCGTATCCTTCGGGTCCGATCCAGAAAGCGGAGAGAGGTTTTTCAAACGCTCTGTTCGGATGGACTGAGATCCCGAAGAGTATAGTGGACAGAACAAAGGAAAGCAATCCCATTAAAGGTCTTATTTTGGGAACTCTCCAAGGTGTATGCAAAGCCTTCGCGAGAACCGTTTCCGGTATAGCCGATGTCGCGACGTTTCCGATAGCGGGATACGATAAGCCTGCTATTATTCCGGATATGCCTGCTGCTAAGTAAGAACCGGATCATATTTTGGTATAAGCAAAACGGGTGGCTTGGAAGAGCCGCCCGTTTTGTTCTATTACAGGTACTATACAGCGGTAAAGCCTTGACGCGGCTTACCGGATATGATATACTCCAGCCCCATAGGGGGAAGATGAAGCTGAAGTTGCCGGAAAGAAGAAGATTTATCAGAGTTGAAACTCCACTGCGAGTGACTGTAATCAGCGGGGGGGAAGTCAATGAAGTCGTCACTAAGAATGTTTCGCCGGTGGGCCTGAGATTTGAAATTGGTCGGGAGCTGAAGGAAACAGAAAACATTAAGATGGATCTATATCTGCCGATACATCACGACCCGATTCATCTGGAGGCCAAGATCATCTGGCAAAATAAAGTGAGCTTAGAGGACAACGCCCCATATGATATCGGCGCGGAAATCGTAGAAATTGACGATGAGACGAAAAATATTTTTTTGAAGTATCTTTGCGATCTTCTCTACAGCGTAACATATACGGCACGGACCTGATCGTTATTACCTGGGAGGTGTAGTTTGAAGCTTTATTGTCTTCTTGTAAGTGTTTTTGTGGCCTGTATTTTTACTGTCGGATGCGCGGACATTGCTCCGCCTACACCTCAAGAGTTGCTCAGAAAACCCCTTGGTGATGGTAGCGTAAAAATAGGGATGACAAAGTTTGAAGTTCTTACCATTTACCGTGATCCGGATACAAAAAATGTAGTTGTTTCGAATGATTGGGCGGGGTCTCGTGAAGAGTGGTTTTATAGCGCGGGATACAGCGCTATCCCCTTAAGTGCCGGATATCTTTCTGAAGATATATATCTCTATTTCGACGGAGAGAACCTCACTAATATAAGCAAAACTCGTATGGGGCGAGGGCGGGAAAAGATCGATAAGAATGTCAGCGGTTATATCAAATAGACTTGGAGATTATTATGTTACGCATTTTATGTAAATCAAAAATAATGAACGCCTTTATCACGAGCAAAGAAATAGATTACAGCGGCAGCCTTGGTGTGGATAAAGCCATTCTTGACGCTTCGGATATAAGTGCCGGGGAGCAGGTGCAAGTTCTTAATGGCAATAATGGCGAGCGTTTTACTACCTATGTGATCGAGGAGAAAGCAAATAGCGGGAAAATTGTATTATATGGTCCCGCGGCGAGAAAAGGCGAACCCGGAGATAAGCTGGTTATTCTTTCGTACTGTCTCATGGAAACCAAAGAGAGCCATAATTTCAGCATGAGGTCAATAGCGCTGGGCAAAAACAATCAATGTAAAAGTAAATGAACCCCTTAGAATTGAAGACATATCCCGACCCCTGCTTGCGGATTAAGACGAAACCCGTAGACCAATTCACCCCTGAGATAGAACAAACGATCAAAGACATGGCTGACATTATGTATATAAACAGCGGTATTGGTCTTGCTGCTACACAAGTTGGATTGGGGTGCCGACTTTTAATAATCGATGTTGACGAAGAACTGGTAGAATTTATTAACCCACAGATTGTGGAGTCCTCGCAAAAGAAAGCAAAAATGGACGAGGGATGCCTGAGTCTCCCGGAAACATCAGTCGTAGTTACACGCTCCGACTGGATCAAAGTGCGCTTTCAGAACAAGAAAGGCGAATTTTCTATAAAAAAATTCGATGCTCTTGCGGCGAGAGCTCTTCAGCATGAAATGGATCATTTGGATGGAAGGCTGTTGATAGACTATCTGAACCCTGTGCGGCGTTTTATTGCCTCAAGAAAACTTACTAAAAACAAAAATAAAATTAATTTCTAATGAAAAGAGGTTAAAGATGCTCGAAAAAGATATTTCAAAGAAACTTAAAGAAGCGATGAAGGCGGGAAAGAAGGTTGAGGTTTCTGTCCTCCGGATGGTAATAAGTGAGATAAAAAACAAGAAGATCGATGAGGGGCTAAAAGAACTTGAGGACGACAAGACGCTGGGTGTGATCCAGAAAATAGCTCGTCAGCACAAAGAATCCATTTCGCAGTTTACTGAGGGAAATCGTTCAGACCTCGTTGCCGCTGAAGAAGAAGAGTTGGCTATCTTGAAAGAATATCTGCCTGAACAGCTTTCACCGGAGGCGGTAAAAAAGATAGTTAATGAAGTCATTTCCGATACCGGAGTTACTTCACTTAAAGAGATCGGGCAGGTAATGAAGGAAGTTATGGCGCGTGTCAAAGGTCGGGCTGATGGGAAAATCATCAATCAGGTTGTTAAAGAGCAATTAGGTGGTTAAAATTATGCGAGGGCACGATGTGCGTGCTCTCGCGATTAACAAAGGAGAAGGATGAACATGATTAAAAAAAACAGAATAGTAGTTCTTGCTATGGTTGTTATCGTTGCCTTTTCGATTGCCTCAGGCACCGCGGAAGCTGAGAGGAGCTTCAAAAAAGCTTCAAAAGATACTGCTCGCGCGGTTGTTGACTATCCGTCGAATCTACTTAACGAGTCAGTAAAAGTTGTGGGCAATGCTGTTAAAGATACCGCGAGCGTGATAGTGGATACTGCCAAGGTTACGGGTGAGACCTTAACTGAAGATCCTGAAAAAGCAACGGAGATAATCGCGACACCGATCAAAGGAAGCGCTATCGCCGTAAAAGATGCCGCTGTTGGCACTGTTGAAGCTCCTGTGAAGGCTGGAGAAAAAACCGCGGAGCAGATCCAATAAGGTGAGTATCGCCCTTTTTGTAATATTTCTAATTGCTTCAGCGTTTTTTTCCGGCTCTGAGACTGCTTTTTTGTCTCTCGGAAGAATTCAATTTAAGCAAATTGAGGGGATGAAACGTCTTTCCGCCAGGAGGGTAATAGCCCTCTTGGCGGATCCTCATAAACTCCTCATTACCATTCTTGTCGGGAACACGTTTGTCAATGTAGCCGCAAGTGCTGTTCTTGCCGATTTTTTCTATAACATTTATGGAGAGGCGGGGATAGGGATATCGATAGTTACTATGACCGTTATAATCCTTATCTTTGGTGAAGTCACTCCTAAGATGTTCGCGCTTTCCAACGCTGTTAATTTTTCATTTTTTGCCGCGTTTCCTCTGAAAATAGCCGAGAAATTATTTTCACCGGCCCGGGTCGTTCTAAGCAATATATCTTATGTTCTCGTCAGGGCGATGGGGTTTAAGATCTCCTCGGGGAGACCTAAGATCACGGAACAAGAGATCCGTTACCTTTTTTCTATCGGAAAGAAGAGAGGTGTTGTGAAAGAAAAGGAAAAGGATATGATCGAGGGGATATTGGATTTTAAGGAACTTAACGCTGCTGATATCATGACCCCGCGTATAGATGTTGAGGCGCTTGATATAACCAACGATAAGGACGAGCTTGTCCGTCAGATCAAAGAAGCTCGATCTTCCCGGTTTCCGGTTTATGTACATACTTTGGATAATATTGTGGGGGTTCTTCACGCAAAGGACTTTCTCTTGAATTTGGCTGCACCGATGAGGGACCTTATCCGAAAACCGCATTTCGTGCCTGAGAGTAAACGCATAGACGATCTATTGCAGGAACTACAGCATAAAAATACCCATATGGCTGTAGTTACGGATGAGTATGGAGTTACTTCCGGTCTTGTTACTATGGAGGATATTTTAGAGGAGATAGTTGGTGAGATAAGAGATGAGTTTGATTTTGAAGTTCCGAATGTTCGCAAGATCGATCAGAAAAATTATGAAATACAAGGCTTGGCGCATATTGACGAGGTAAATGAAGAAGTAGGGCTTTCTATTGAAACTGATGAGGTTGATACCATAGGTGGTTATATAATCCTGTGCATGGACAAGATCCCTCAATCCGGCGATAGCATAGAGATAGAGGGTGCCCGCATAACGGTTAAGGATGTTTCGAAAAATAGAGTAACAAGTTTGCTTATTGAGAAGAAAAAATAATGATATCGATTTATGTAGCAACAATTCTGTGTGCGATCTTGATACAGGCGTTCTTTACCGCCTCTGAAATGGCGTTCACCTGTATTAGTCCTATCAAGCTGAAAAGCATGGAAGATTCCGGCGACTTTCGTGTCGAGCGTATTAAAAAGTTCATGGGTAAAAAGGGAATGTATCTGGGGACAACACTTGTGGGCACAAATATCGCTGTTGTTGTCGCGTCCGCGCTGGCGACAAGGATATCCGTAGAATATCTCGGACCAAGCATTTCACCTGTAGTAGCTACGGCTGTTATGGTTCCTATAACTCTCATTTTCGCTGAGATCGTTCCGAAGATGATAGCGCGTCAATTTGCGACAACGCTTGCGGTGAGAAGCGCGACGCCGTTGAATATATTTTTCAAAATATTTTATCCGCTAATTATAGCAGTAAATTCCATCGCGAAGTTATTTCTGTTGCCGTTTGGTAAAGGCGCGTCTGATTGGGATTCAACCTTTACAAAAAAAGATCTGAAAGAGATATTGCTTTTAGGCAAGGAAACCGGAGGGATGGAGGAGGATGAGGTAGAACTAATTCATAAAGTGCTGGATTTTGGGGCAAAGAGCGTTGGAAGTATAATGGTTCCGTTGTACCGTGTATCCTCCATAAGTGACGATGATATAACGGACAACCTAAAGAAGCTTGTGTCTCTTACCGGTTTTTCCCGGATCCCGGTATATAAGGAGCACAAGCATACGATTATCGGCATTGTGAACATATATGATGTTCTTTTTGAAATGGAAGAGAATGAAAAAAAACATATTGTAAGCGATTTCCTGAGAGAACCTGTTTATGTTAACAAAACTGATGGTCTTGATATCGCGCTCGCGCGGCTCCGGCACCAAAAGCAACCTATGGGCATAGTGGTTGATGAAGATGAAAGCGTTGTTGGTATTATTACAATAGAAGATATGCTTGAAGAAATAGTTGGCGAGATAGAAGATATTGTTTAAAGGGGAGCGAGGCTATGAGCTTAGTATTTGTCATTCCGGTAATTGTTATAATTGTTGTATCTACCGTCATTGTAAAGATCGCAGCGGTCGCTCTTAATCTGACCGGGTTAGATGAAAAACGATCGTATTTTCAGGCCCTGTCGGCTTTTACCGGTACCGGCTTCACAACAAGGGATTCGGAACTGGTGGTTTCTAATGATATCCGCCGAAAGATAATAATGTTCTTAATGATATTAGGCAATGCGGGATTAGTGACAGTGATAACAACCCTTACGCTTTCTTTCTCAAAAGGGGGAGCAACACCTGTGTTTCTTAATATTATCGTTATTCTTCTGGCAGTCTTGTTCATTATCAAAGTATCCCTGAACAAGACTATCACAAGAAGGCTTACGAAAAAAATACAGGGAAAACTGGTAAAAAGCCCGACTTTTACGAAACGACCTGTCGAAGAAATTCTTAGATTAGCGGAAGGTTATGGCATCGCGGAGTTAACACTCAGCGAAGACTGTGTTGATATAGGAAAAACCCTCTTTGACTCTTCTTTCCGGCAGAAAGATATATTGATCCTGGCGGTTGAACGGGAGAAGGAAGTCATTCCCGCGCCTCATGCCTCAGATAGACTTTTGGAGAACGACACTTTGATCTGTTACGGTAAATTGTCAAACATTACCGAGATAAGCAAATCTTCCTCAACAATGTCATCCTGAGCGAGGACGGCTTTTGGGCAAAGTCATCCTGAGCGAGGACGGCTTTTGGGCAAAGTCATCCTGAGCGAGGGCGGCTTTTGGGCAAAGTCATCCTGAGCGAGGGCGAAGCCCGAGCCGAAGGATCTGATCTTAAATTTGCGTTTTCGTGGCTTATATGATACATTTTGTATAAACTGATAGACAATTATGGAGGGATAAATGAAAAGGATCGCGGCGGTTATATCATTATTGGTAATGGTTACGTTTTTAGCCGGATGTGGCGAAACTATAAATGGGATGGTCAAAGATACCAAACGTATTGGTAATGGCGTGCGCAAGGTTTTTGTCCGGGATTAGGTATACGGAACTTAAAACGGCCGGAATTTCTCATTAATGGGATATGCCGGCCGTTTTCTTTTCATAGGAGCGGACGATGCATGCAAGCCTGGAGATGATACCGGAGCAGTTCGCTTTTTCTCTACAGACGGCCTTCCGGAAGTCCCATAGGATAATATATTATTGAAACGGGCCTTACCCCGGTTGTAGTGTGACCAGCCCCCGTTAGCTAGACCACCTGGAGCTTTAGTTTTCCAGGGTTTGCTCCACACCTGTCCAGGGAAAATCACAAAAACCCGTCATTCTGAAGGAGCGATAGCGACTGAAGAATCTCTTCATAAGTAGGTAGGCTTTCTACATGAAGGGGTGCGCCGTGCTCAAACATGCGGCGTTCCGGCGAACTGCGCGCGGCACACCCCTTCATGTAGAAAACCCTGTAATGGAGATTCAGAGTTTGTGTGTTATCCCGGGACATCGTTTGCAAGCAATTTACCGGACAGTACATGACATGAAAAGCAGGTTATTCGGTAGTTGTTATAAAAATTGATGTTGCAGTGCTGTAATCATTCGGCCATTGATAAAATTAATACAGAGAATTCTCTTAAAAACTTTTAACCGGACAGCTGTGGGTTTGCCCCGGGAAATGGCCATTTATCAGTAATAGTTCAGTTCTCCGCAGAGAATAGCTCTGCTCCCATGTCATCTTGAGCGAGTGAGGAGTGAAACGACGAGCAAGTCGAAAGATCTTTTTAAGGTTATATTTTTTGCAAATCTGAAATAATGTGATACACTTCCGACAAAAAGGAGTGTACCGATTGAGCAATTGTAAAGATTGTGCCAAATTCGAGAAGCAAATTAAAGCCCGGCAAGAAGAACTATCACTTCTCAGGTTCGAACTCAACAAATTCAAGTCTGATTTTTTCAAGCGATCCAAAAAGAAAAAACCTCCAAAACAGGATCCACCACAACCGCCGCCTAA
>JAJRVD010000106.1 GCA_024277375.1 Candidatus Omnitrophota bacterium
AAAACCCATTTGCTGAAATTTTAGCTGCTCCTCCTTAAAAATAATCCGATGGTACAGCAGATTCTTCGACTCGGTCACTTCGTGCCCTCGCTCAGAATGACATATGTTGGGATAATTCTCTGCGGAGAACTGAACTATTACGATACAATACATTCGGTTGGGAGATCTGTAGGGACACGGCATGCCGTGCCCCTACTATATCATCATTTTTCACAAATACCACATTTACCCAGAATGGTCATCATCGGACACCAGTTGGTAAAAGCCGATTGAAAAAGGTTCACCCCGACGAAACCGGTAAACCATAACCATTTGATGCTGACAAAATGCGCCAAGAGCAAACTTACCAGGATAAAAAAACCGGCTATCCCTCTCAAACTTCTTTCAACTGTCATACTACACCTCCTAAAAGCTGTACCTTAATCTCACATAAACATTCTTGTTTTTTTGCACACTCCCGAACTCTGTCCATGAATCTTTCCCCCAGGGCAGATTAGCCCCCACCGAAAGTGTCCATGCATCAGTAACTTTCCGCACAAGCGATGGCCTTAAATAAGCGTCAAGATCGTTTGGCGAAAAAAAAGAAAAGAGCGACACTCTTACCGTTTGGTTCGCGAAAAGCTTTGTGATCCTGGCAGTAACGACATGCCTGAATTCATCCCATCTGTAATCAGCCGGCAAAAGAGCCTTCCTATAATTATCGTAATCCAGAGTCTCTTCAAGGTAATACTGCGCGGCAAGAGTGAGATCACCTCCCATATCTTTTTCATACCCAGCGAGATATTTTATCATTGAGTTTTGTATAGTCCTTATATTCCCATCCTTATCTTCCGGAGAATAATAATAAGATATTTCCGCGTTACCTATGCCTCCAAAGAACGGCCCCCTTACACTCCCGCCATAAGCGTCAAGCCTTTCATGATAGAGCTGACGCCCAACTTCGTTCTTATAACTCCTAGGAGCCGGATCGAAACCCCCATAATAATACATTGCTGTCTCGTAACTTCCGAAGTTCCTGTATATTCTTCCCGCATAGGTAAAGTTCTTTGCCGTCTTTGAGGGCTCTACTATATCTCTTTCGGCATTGACGCCGGATATCCCGCCCGTAAACGTATCAAAATAACTTACTCGATGTCCCGTCGGCATTGTATTTGGCTCAAAGAACGGTACAAGCGCACAATCAATATTGAACCAGTCAGGATACATCATGACCCTGAGAGCGTCATTGGGTTTCTTAAGGTATTCGTCATCTCTTCCTATAAAGAAGGAAACATAATCCTTAGGAAAAAGGTCATTCAAGAAAAGGTAGTCCCCGGTGCCCCAAGTAAGCACCTGCCTCCCGGCTTTTATGTCAATTATATCCATTGGGGTAAAAGACACGTTAAGCTCCCTTATATCCGTAAGAACTTTACCGGCATCGTAATAATCCAAAGTAAGATCAACTTTAGCTTCAATTCCAGTTTGCCAATCCGACAAGATATTGTCCCCTGAGAAATAATAGTCGGTTTTCAGCTGCAATCGACTTTCGCCGAGATTGAACTGCCTGTGCCTCACATCATCGGAACCAAAACGCGCCGAACCGGCATGTTCCATAAAACCGTGTAAACGCGGTAATTTTTCCGCAAGCCCTACGGCGGGTACGAAAAAGATCATCATCGCCAGGGTCGTCGTAAATGATATTTTACCCAATACCTCTTTTATCTTCATATCTATCAGCTTTTAGCCCTTTATGTATTTTCTGGGAGGACGTCTTAGCGACCTTTCCGTAAATATCTTCTCATCCAAACCAATGTCATACTCTATATTAGAGAATTCGGATACAGTATTACCTCCCGACACTAGATCGGTAGCTTTCATCTTTGTAACGGTAGGAAATCCTTGAACTTCCTTTATTTCTAAAGCTTCCAGTATCTTGTAAAGGTTACCGGACTTATCATATAGTTCAGCTTTTTTCGGCATAAACGTTACTTTGTCCACCCAGATAAGAAAGTAACTAAACTCCACCGAACCGGGGTTCTTGGGAACACTCTTGATCTTGTATTGCCCTTCTTCTTCGCCTAAAAGCGTATGTTCATCTTCTTCTGTACCCCTGCCCGATATATCCTCATAGGCAAAATTAGAGCCTACAAAGCTTGACCGTTTATCGCCGGCGGCAATACGTCTTACCAGGTCCAGTGCGGGCAAATACATCCATCTGTCATCATCAGCCCCGGGTTTTTTCCATACAAGATATGTCATACCTTTAACATCACTTGGTTTATTGAAATATACGTAATATTTCTGCTGGTCGCCTTCGGAGGCGTCCTTCCTTAATATCACCATAACTCTTTCCCTGGTCCTACCGAGAGAATCCGTTATGACCATACGCACTTCCGCCTTACCATCCTCTGCCTGATAATAGGATGCCTGGTTGGCTTTACCCACTATTTCAACCGCGGTAATAGCTTCCGCGGCGAAACTATAGTTTAAAAACGCGACCGCCAAGATCATACTAATTACTTTTTTCTTAATTTCTTCCCCCTTTAAAAAAAGGCTTTTCCAATCCTGTGATGATCGCCGGCAACAAAACAAGAGTCGCGACGCTTGATACCAGCATTATCAAGAACATAAAAACACCTACAGTTTTGTATGGCATAAGCGGCGCCGCCAAAAGCGGCAGAAACCCTATAGAAATAATAAGCGCGTTCCTTAATATTGCCCTCCCGGGTTCCTGGAACATCTTCTGAGCGGTAAGTTTCCAGCTTCCGAACTCACTATATATTTCACGTGAGCGCTGCAAGAAATGTATAGCGAAATCCACCGAAAGCCCTAAAGTAAGAGCCGATAATATCGCTACCGGCATATCATAGTTCCTCCCTGTAAACCCGAGCAGACTATAGATAAACAGTATTGTCACTGTGAGAGGTATCATAGAGACCAACCCCTTTAAAGGCGACCTGAAAAGGAACGTCATCATAAAAAACACGATAATGAAACTCCCCATAAAACTTTTAAGCATGCCTCCTACCATTCTACTCTGCCATACAACATTTATGTATGTCAACCCCGCCCAATTGGTCTTTATCTCACGGGGAGGCGGATTATTTTGAAGATACCTGGCAACCTCATCACGGACCATCGACATGTCGACATTGTCACCGGACTTAAGCTGCACCCAGATATTGACCTTTGAGTAATCCGGCGTAGTAAAGTGCCATAAGTCATCCGGTTTATGTGAATTCTGAAACGAGATCAGACACTGGGCTATAGCTTGTTTTGTCGCGGGTATAATATCATTCTTTTTGTCTCCGCCCAGAAGCTCATAATACACTTTTTTTGTGACATCCGCCAAAGAAGTCGTTTTCCCGACTTGTCGGAGACTTTTTAAATGATCCTGCAAACTCTCCACATACCTGAGCATTTCCGGGGTCTTAAAGATCTCCTCCTTTTTGTTTTCGGCCTCCATAACAAGATAAGCGGTATATGTCCCACCAAAATGTTCGTTCAATACTTCGTCAGCTATCCGGATCTCGTGTCCCGGAGTGAACCATTTAACGGGATTATCGTTTATATTGATCTTTGTTATACCGTAACCTGAGATAGCTACTACAGCCAACGCGGCGATCAATATAGCTTTCCACCTATATACGGAAAACCTCCCCAAGGACACAAGAAATCTGTCCATAAGGCCAGCTGACATTTCCTTCTTAATGCCAAAATCTTTGAGCGATTCTTTGCTCATAAGCGAGATCACAGCCGGTATGAACGTCATTGTCAATACCCAGGCCATCATAACCCCTACCGCGATAAATATTCCGAAGACCTGTACAGGCGGGATCGGTGTAAATGCCAGAGATAAAAATCCGGCCGTTGTCGTAAGAGAAGTAAATAGCATTGGTTTAAAAAGGTCCTCTACGGTAACGAGAATGGCTTTTTTCCGGTCGTGGGTCTCTCGGTACTTATCAAAGAATTCACTTAAAATATGCACGGAATCCAGCACCGCTATGGGCATCAAAAATATAGGTATCATAGAACTCATAATATGGACCGTTTGTCCGGCCGCCATCAAAGCGCCCATTGCGATCAAAACAGTAGCTCCCGCCAGCATAAGCGGTGCGGTGACCAATCGAACATTCTTAAAAAATCCCAGCATAAGCACAAATATTATGAGCATCGCTAAAGGCGCGGAAATTGCCATCTGTTTGAACATCTCAAACCCGAACGTATCTTCCGCTACGGGTAACCCCGCTATGTAATATTCCTCATCGCCTGTAATAGCCCCTGTTATTTTTTTAATTTCTCCTGAGATCTTATAACTTAAATTTTTAGCTTTAATGGGAACATATACAGCAACCGCCTTACCGTCTTCCGATACGATAGTGCCGTAAAACATCGGGTTTTCCATGGCCCTCTCGCGGATCTTTCGCGCCGCCTCGAACGAATAAGGCGGCCGATCCATAAGCCATTTGAAGCGAACCGTTCCTATCCCTCCCTGTTCAATATCGTCTTTGGTCGATGGGCTCATAAGCTCATAAGCTATAACCCCTTCTATCTTTTTAATCTCTTCCGTTATTCTATGAACCTTTTCAAGTGTTTCAGGATTAAAAACACCGTCTTGGTGCGCTTCATTCACTATACCCAGAACAATATAATCATACAGACCGAACTCGCGCTTAACCTCGTGGTGAAAAATGCGCACAAATTCTTTCTCCGAAAGCATGTTCTCGGGATCGGTATCGATCTTAATACCCGGGAACTGCGCGACACTTAGAACAACCATCGCAATGACTATCGCCATTATGATCTTTGGTTTATTAACCGAAAATTCTATGATCTTTTTAAACATATCTCCCCTCTCTTCTGTTCTTGATAAAGTTCTTGAAAACGAAACTTCCGTCATTCAGTCTGTGTCATAATTTGTGTTGCGGATGGTCGCATACAAGATATTGTAGGGGTTCGATTTATCGAACCCGATATAACGGGCTTGATGGATCAAGCCCCTACATTACGACACAGTCTGAATGACAAATAATAGCTTATTATGCGCAACATCCTTTTATACAGGAAAGTAATTTATATACTTCTTTCCTCTCCACATAATAGAAAACTTCATTACCATTTTTTTCTCTTCCCAAAATGCCTTTGGCCGCCATCGCATTGAGATGTTGTGACGTAACCGCCTGTTTTGTCCCCATTACAGCTTGTATGTCGCCGACTTTCAGCTTTTTATCCTCAAGTAAAGCTATTATAGAAAGCCGTATCGGATGGGCTATGACCTTCATCACTTCGGCTGCCTGAGCAAATGGATATTCCCCCTTCACAACGCTACTCCTTTGTTTAGAATATTAGTATATCGTAATATTCTAATATTGTCAAGCAAGAAAAAAGGTAATAGTTCAGTTCTCCGCAGAGAATCAGCCCAACACCGGTCATTCTGAGCGAAGGAACGAAGTGACCGAGTCGAAGAATCTGCTATGTCGTCGGATTATTTTTAAGGAGGAGCAGCTAAAATTTCAGCAAATGGGTTTTTCCCGGCAGGCAGCAATAGATCTTTAATTGTCTCGATGGGATCCTTTTTATTTAATTTCGCTGTTTGCAGAATGCTCGTC
>JAJRVD010000005.1 GCA_024277375.1 Candidatus Omnitrophota bacterium
AATTTGTTAAGTTCAAACCTGAGAAGTGATAGCTCTTCTTGCCGGGCTTTAATTTGCTTTTCAAATTTAGCGCAATCTTTACAGCTGCTCAATTGGTATACTCCTTTTTGCCCGGAGTATATCACAAAATGTCTGATTTTCAAAAATTATGGATAAAAAAGATCTTTCGACTCGTTCGCCTTCCTGCCTTCGGCAGGCGGCTCACTCGCTCAAGATGACAGGGGAGAAGGAACGTATTCGCTTCGGAGAACTGAACTATTACTATTCCCGGCGTTAAACACTAAATAAACGTGCTAAACTTGACACAATAATATATTGTGCTATACTTGATACATAAATTGGGGGAGAATATGATTTGCTGTAAGTGTGAAAAGAGGATAGAAGACAAAGGACAAATGAAGCATGGATTGCATAAAAAGTGCTTTATGGAGTGGTTTTCCCTTGATAGCGATATGGACTTTGAAGATCTTACGATTAAAGGTACAATTTCGTCTGGCCTTGGCAAGGAGAATACTTCAACGGGTATAGCATCAAGTTTTTTTCAGGGAAAGTTTAAAAAATACTCAGCGATATTAAATGGAGAGAAATATATATTGAAAGTGAAAGATGATAGATTTCCTGAATTACCCGGGACAGAGTTTTTATGCAACAACATAGCGGTGTTACTGGGGCTGAAGGTTCCTTTATTTTGTTTTATAAAACTTGAAAATAAATTAGAAACATTTGTTAGCAGGAATTTTATGCAGGATCATGTTCCGGCGGACCTGGTGCATATTTATCATTTTTTAGAGGAAGGTGAAGAATTTGATTTTGAAACAATTATAAAGATCCTTAAGAAGAATACGGGAAGGATTGAAGATATAGAGAGATTTGTTGAGTTATGTATTTTCGACGCTCTCATAGGAAATCATGATAGGCATGGAAGAAATCTTGCGCTTGTGAGGAAAACTAAAGAATGTTTTTTGTCTCCTTTTTACGATAATCCCGCGTATTTGGGCATGGAAGAAGAGGAATTACTTGGGGCCATGCACGAGCCAAAAGGCAAGATTGTAGTTAAGGATACGAGGGAGCCTGGTATCGTCGATTATTATAAGGAAATAAAAAGATCAGGGTATTCAGATATCGCTAACTCTTTTATCGAAGGAATTGACGTGGAGAAAATAAAAAAACTTATCTATAATGCTTTTATTTCACCAAAAAGAAAAAAGGCACTTTTTTCGCTGATTGAAAGAAGATATGGGGAGTTAAAAAATGAAATATAAAAATAGAGAGCTTAAAATAATTGCTGTTGATGTTTTTCTGGAAAAAAGGAAAACCAGGGTTTATGTGGGCAGGTTAACATTTGATAAGGACGCATACAAATTTGTGTACAAAAAAGACTATTTATACGCAAAGGCCTCAATTCCGCTGGGAAATGAGATGCCTCTTACTCAACAGGAATACACCTCCAGGGCATTATTTCCTTCGTTATCTGACCGCATACCCGTGAGGGAGAATCCGGCATATCCGGATTATTGCAATAGTGCCGGGATCAGCATATCAGAAAACAATTCTTTGATACTTTTGTCTGCGATCGGAAGGCGAGGACCTTCTTCATTCATTTTTGAACCTGTGTATGAAAGAGATTTTGATGGGGAAACATGTAAAAGGTTTAGAACGGAATTGGGGCTTACTATCAGAGAATTTGCCCTTGTTTTTGATGTGTCAACAGCTACTGTTACAGCAATAGAGCGGGGTAAAAATTTGGGGAAAGAGGCGCTTAAGCGCCTTGAAATATATTGCAGATATCCTGATGTCGCTATTAATGAAGTACATATTAGGGGGGGGGTTTTACATGGGAGCAAGAAGGTGAAAGTTTTAAAGGCCTTGAAAGCAAAAGGGGCAGACCTTGACATTGACAGATCAAAGGACTCAAGATGACACAAGACAATTCCGGAAAAAGCAAAGATCCGTTGCATGGGGTGACTTTGGAGGCGATGGTTGTTCATTTAGAGAAAACGTATGGGTGGGAAGAGTTGGGGGCTTTGGTAAAAATAAACTGTTTTATTAGTGATCCTAGCGTAAGGTCCAGTCTGAAGTTCTTGAGAAGGACTCCGTGGGCCAGGAAAAAAGTTGAAAGGTTGTATCTTAAGTCGTTAAAGGGAGGTTGATATGAAAAAATGTATTTATTGCGCGGAGGATATACAAGATGAGGCTATAAAGTGTAAACATTGCGGAGAGTTTCTAAATAAGTCCCCCGAGGTGAAATGGTATTTTAAGACTTATTGGCTAGTGATAGGTTTGTTGGTAGTCGGGCCGTTTGCTTTGCCGATGCTATGGTTTAATCCCCGCTGGAGCCGCAGAAATAAAGTGATTATAAGCGTAAGTGTTCTTATCCTGACCTATTATCTGACAGTAGCTACAGTAAAGAGCGTTAATAATCTTCTTGAGTATTATGAGACAGTTATGGGACAAATGTAATACTCGAGGACGATCCCGGAAAGTAACGAGATCAAACTTCGGAGATAACCATAAAGGAAAAATTAATTTAAATGCAAAAAAACATTATCTTGATCGTTGTTTGTCTACTGCTTAGTACTGTTGATGTATTTGCCGCGCGGCGCGGGAGTTTAGAGAGGCCCTTTGCGGCTGATTCGGTTTGGAATCGGAAGGTTCCCGGAGATGCGGAATATGTGGATGTGAAGGAGGCTATCTGGGGGGACCCCGGGCAGGCTCCTACCCGGCTTTATCCTGATTTGATCACTGTTTGTTATGTCGATAAGACCCAGCCGTTGGTTAATTTTCGGTTGAATCATGGGTGGCGTTATCCTAAACGGGCTCGGGGACGTGGAGAGGTTTTGTTTCAAAGGCGGCTTACGGTTGACGCAGGCTCAGACATTCGTGTTCCGGATGATGGAAATGGACTTTATGTGATCCTTGATAAGGCAACGGGCACGGCTGATGAAGGGGGTGGGGCTTGCAGACTGTGTCGCAATTAATCTCAGTCACGCTCCCCCCGACGTCATTACGAGGAGCGAAGCGACGCGGCAATCTCATAATATCGAATAATTTTATGTGGTTGCTGTGTATATGTTTTTTGCATGACATTTGCGAATTGACAAGGTATGCTATAAGTGTTTCAAATAAAGGGGGAACAAGAAATGGCATATCGATAT
>JAJRVD010000107.1 GCA_024277375.1 Candidatus Omnitrophota bacterium
AAAAGGATCCCATCGAGACAATTAAAGATCTATTGCTGCCTGCCGGGAAAAACCCATTTGCTGAAATTTTAGCTGCTCCTCCTTAAAAATAAGCCGACGACATAGCAGATTCTTCGACTCGGTCACTTCGTTCCCTCGCTCAGAATGACCGGTGTCGGGCTGATTCTCTGCGGAGAACTGAACTATTACGAACCATGAGAGTTTTTTTTGAATTATCCAGGTTTCTGCTAGTTTACGGGCTAAGCTGGCGAAAGTACATTATTCATATAGCGTTCCAGCTGTCTACAAAAACAGAACGCAGCCCCCCCTGTATGCAAGACTACGCCCTGCTTGAAAAAATACATCTTTCTATCTCTCAAGAACAATGTTATCAATATAGATCGGGCCCTTGTACGGGGGGCCTGCTTGAGAAACATTCGCGTTATATTCTACTCTTATCCCAATCTTTTGAACCTTATCAAGATTATCAACCAAGCTCCAATCTTTAGACATAACACACTTCCATTTCAATCGCTCAGATTCACGGCTAACATTAATATTCGCCTCTACCTTATTCCATCGTCCGCGTTTTAAATGAACCGGGGATCTCTGCTCGATGAACCACCACAAACCGGTTACAACTATTATTCTGGCTTGATAAAGGTCTCCACACGCGTCCCTTGGAAGATAAACATCGGCTGAGATAGTCTTATACCCTGTAAGATCCATCTCTAATTCCAGTTCCACCACACCCGCCGCCCACACGTCACCCGGAAAATCACATATAAGTTTTAGAGAATTTCTACCATCATTGGAAGATTTTTATGAAGTTACTTCTGTAAACCGTCCGACGTGGTCATCCTGGTCAAAAGCCCAATTAGGAATATCCCACCCTTCAGGCCCATCTTCAAAATCATATCGAATATCAGCCCTTGCGAAAGGACAAAACGCGCCTCCTAAAATTAGTACGACCACAAAAGTAATAAATAGTGTTCTCACCACTTTATCCTCCGCAAACCAACCTTTTTATTGCACACACTAAAGGTTATCCGCCTTTTTGAATCGCTTGATGCGACTCTCCTATCGCCTTTATTCTACACCTATTAGAGACATATTGGAAGGATATTATGAAAATAACCGGTTAGTACCGTTTCGTTAGAAATTTTTGCGTTACAGGGGAAATGTGAAATAAAAAGTGCTACCTTTACCGACGCCGTCCGACTCCGCCCAGATGCGTCCGCCATGCACTTCTATGATCCTCTTAACAATAGCAAGCCCCGCGCCTATACCTGCGCTTCCGTGGCGCAATTGCCTGAATAGACTGAATATCTCATCTTTATATTTCGCTTCAATCCCTATACCATTATCCTTGACAAAAAAAACATTTTCATTCTTCTCTTTGTAGCTGCCGATTTCAATACACGGCTTCTGTTGATCTCCCATATATTTAATGGCATTGCTGATAAGATTTTGAACAACCTGGATAAGTCTCACTTTATCTCCGGAAACTTCCGGCAATTCGTTAGAAATTTTTATATCGATTTTTTTCTTACCGGATCCTGTGGCTGTAAAATATATTACTTCCTGAACGATGTCCTTCATAGATATTCTCATAGCAAGATCGACTATTTCTCCCGATTTCGCAAGAGTTAATATCCGGTCTATCATTTGGTTCATTTTTTTTGCTATATCTTTGGTACGTAACGCGTCGCGCATTACTTCCTCATAACGTTGTTTTTTGAGATCTTCAATCAGACACTCTAAATAACCTAATACTCCGCTTAAGGGGGTTTTCAAGTCGTGCGACACGGTATGTGCGAACTGCTTTAATTCGTTATTTTTAGACTCTAATTCTACGGTGCGGTCTTCTACCAGATTCTCAAGATGATCGCGGTATTTGCTCAATTCACGTTCCGTTATTTCCTGTTTTCCACCGCCAATTAGAATTATACTAAGTACCAATATCCATATCGCGCCATGACCGAACAACAGAGAAATACGCATATCATCCATAAGCGGCAACACCAGAACTTCAGTGCTAATTCCCCCGCGAATATCGCCCAGCTTATACCCCTGCTTGGCATGGCATTTAAGGCACTCCTCTTCGGTGACTAATGGACGCATTAGACGCATATACCTTTTGCCATTGTTTCTCTTTTTAATATATTTAAACTCACTCACACCTTTTTCAAAAGCCTTAAGCGCTTCAACTTCCCATACGTCAGGCCTGTTTTCGGGGCGAAGAGGATTCAAGCTGGTAAGATGTCCAGTGCCTCCACCTTCTTTGAGGACCAATTCATGGACTTGACGCATCATAAAGGCTGGATTGACCAAAGTAAAGGATCTTCCATCCGTCGTTTTTATATCTCTTTCGGGGATGTCTTTAAAATACGGGTTGGGCTGCATTTTCGCGGTCACCGGCACATAAACACCGCCATGTCCCGCGTTCCAACGGCGGTAAGTAATGTCGCTCTCATAAACAGCTGCGGCTCTACCATAGGCCTCATTTTCTTCATGCTGCCTAAGTTGCAAAAAATTCCACGCCAATGACGCTATTACAACCAGCGTCCATCCTATCGCCAACGTAATAACATAACCGCGTATGCTATAAGCTGATTTTTTCATGGACATTTATTATGTCTTCTGTTTCATGCAGCGGTGTAACAGTTAAGGCACTGTCAATTTTCTTAAAAATCCCTTTGAGGACGGTCCCCGGACCTATTTCCAGATAATCAGTAACTCCGAGGGAATGAGCTTTTTCAACAGATGCTTCCCATAGCGTTCTATTGTCCAGCTGATCGGCAAGATTAGTTTTGATTTTTTCCGGATCTCTTGTTACTTCCGCGTCTATGTTACTAATGAAATCAATTATTGGTTCTTTGACTTCTATAGCGGGAAGAACATCTTTCAATTTCTCTTTGGCTCCTATCATAAGTTCTGAATGAAAAGCGCCGCTGACCTTCAGCATAATAACCCGCCTGGCGCCCTGTCCTTTAGCTAAGTCCGCCGCGAGCTCTATTCTGCTCGCATGACCGGATATAACTATTTGTCCGGGACAATTAAGGTTCGCGACTTGACACCCTATGCCTTTACACAGTTCCTCTACTTTATCCAACTCCAACCCCATGATCGAAGCCATCTTCCCTTCTTCCTTCTGAGAAGCTTCTTCCATGAATTCGCCTCTTTTTTCAACAAATTTAAGTCCATCTTCAAAACTTAAAGCACCGGAAGCTACCAACGCCGTAGGCTCTCCGAGACTAAGCCCCATAGCTAAAGCTCCGAGAGAAGCGACATCCTCTTCGGAAAAGATCTCTCTTCCCTCCTGCCCTACAGGCGCGCCTTTCAGCTTTTCCACCAGAACATTAAGCGTGGCTATGCTCGTAACGAATATTGCGGGCTGACTATTGTTTGTTGCCCTAAGATCGTCCTCCGGACCATCAAAGCATAGTTTTGCTATATCTTTCCCTAAGAGTTCATTCGCGCGATCAAAAACCCATCTAGCCGCGGGCTGTGTCTCGTATAATTCCTTACCCATCCCTACCGTCTGAGAACCCTGCCCCGGAAACAATAATCCAAACTTCTTATCCATGTTCTTCTCACCTCTCGTCAATATGACCTCTAATCGTCGTAGGGGCGTATTACAATGCGCCCCTACCATTTCACATTCACCTTTCGCTATTCTACCATTTAATTACAAGCGCGCCCCATGTCAACCCGCCGCCAAAAGCGTCCATAAGTATAGTGCTGCCTTTTTTTATTCGTCCTTCTTCTACCGCCTCGGTAAGCGCCACAGCGCTTGACGCCGCTGACATGTTCCCATACTTTTCAATGTTTAAATACACCTTCTTTTCCGGATCCACACCCATCCTCTTCGCTAAAGCATTAAGTATTCTTAAATTTGCCTGATGTGGAATAATAATGTCAATGTCATCGCCCTTAAGACCAAGCGGTTCGGTTACAGCAAGCGCGGCATCCGCCATTATTTTTACGGCATGCTTAAAAAGGGTATTCCCCTCCATTTTGATCGTATGCAGTTTATTCTCAACCGTTTTAAAGGATGCCGGCATTCTTGATCCTCCCGCGGGGAGCTGTAAAAGATCTCCTTTGCTGCCATCCGCGCCAAGACTTGCCCCCAATATTCCGCCTTTGGAGACAGGTCCCAATACAGCGGCACCCGCGCCATCGCCAAAAAGAACACAGGTGGATCGATCTTCCCAATCCGTAACGGAAGATAACTTCTCCGCGGCTACAACGAGAGCATACTTACACGAACCGCTCTTAATGAACTTATCCGCGATCGCAAGGCCATATATATAACCGGAGCAAGCTACAGCAATATCAAAAGCCGGTATATTACGCGCACCAAGTTTATATTGTAAAAGACATGCGGTCGATGGGAAAAACATATCCGGGGTTATGGTAGCGACAATTATCAGATCTACGTCACTGGCCTCAAGCCCGGCGTTTTTCAATGCGTTTTTTGCGGCTTTAGTGGCCATGTCACTCGTAGCTTCATTATCAGCGGCTATTCGTCTTTTTTTGATACCTGTTCGCGTGGTGATCCATTCATCGGTCGTATCAACCATACGCGCAAGATCCGCGTTGGTAAGAACATTTTCCGGAAGGTATTTGCCAACTCCAAGTATTCCAGTATTCATGATTTTAAGGTCTCCTTAATAGCTTTTTAGCTCTTCAACAACATGCACATTTACATCATGATTTACATTTTCAGCCGCGGCACGAATAGCGTTTTTGATAGCTTTATCATTAGAGGCTCCATGAGCGATGATCACGCTACCGTCAACTCCCATAAGCGGTGCCCCGCCGTATTCAGTAGCGTCGGTCTTCTTTTTTATGGTTTTAAAAGCCGGCAACGCCAAAAGCGCTCCAAACTTCGTAACAAAACTACTTTGCTTAAGCTCTCTTTTTAAAAGCTCACTCGCGGCGTCAGCAAAACCTTCCGTAACCTTAAGGAACACATTCCCCAAAAAACCGTCACAAAGGATTACATCCGCTTTCCCCCTGTATACATCTTTAGGTTCGATATTTCCTATAAAATTTAACTTGCTTTCACTGAGCATCATATGAGCTTCTTTTATAAAACCCGTTCCCTTGGTGGATTCCTCGCCAATATTAAGCAACCCGACGGATGGATTTTTTTTGTTCAGAATATGCTTTGAATATGCATCCCCCATAATGCCGTATTGAAGAAGATGGAAAGGCTTTGGATCAATGTTAGCCCCGACATCTATTACTACACATGGTTTGGTCAATGTCGGAAAAATAACAGCGATACCGGGTCTTTCCACTCCCTCGAGAAGACGCAAACTCAGGGTAGCCGCGCAAACTACGGCACCTGTATTCCCCGCGCTGACAAAAGCGTCATACACCCCTTCCTTTAAAAGCGAAACACCTTTGACTATGGATGAATCCCTTTTTTTGCGAACCGAAAGTGCCGCCGGCTCACCCATAGCAATCGCTTCGGAAGCATTAAAAATATCTATTTTGCCGGCAGGATAACTAAGACCGTTAAGTTCGCGTTTTATATCGTTTTCACGGCCGACAAGAGTGATGCTATACCCATGCTCTTTCGCGGCCAGAACAGCCCCCCTAACAGCACACCCGGGGGCTTTATCCCCCCCCATCGCATCTAAGCCAATCTTCATTTATAGCCTCCATGATCAGTTAAAAAGTTCAAAAAGTTAAAGAAGTTAAAAAGTTCATTTAAGCCTTTGACCCCTCTAACTTTTTAACTGGTTTTGTTCTTCTTTTCCTTGCGTGCCTTACGATCTTCAGCCGCCTCTATATACTTTACCTGGATGCCCGCGTAATAACCGCAATAGGGGCATATCTGGTGAGACTGTTTCAACTTTCCACACTGCGAACAACTCGAAGAAGATGGAGCCTCGGCTTTATAGTGTGTCCGCCTTTTTCTTCCTCTCTCTTTTGAATGTCTATGTTTTACTTTTGACATATTGCTTATCCTCCTTGCTATTTATTTATTTTTTCAGTAATTATCTCGCGTGCGTCTTTAGCTATTAAAAGTTCTTCATTAGTGCTTATGGTCAAAAATTCCGTCCCTCCGCCAAGAAAAGGCCTTAACTCCTCTTCCATATCATCTTTTATCCGAGGTTCATTTTCTCCTATTCCTGCCGTAAAAACCACAGCATCAACCTTGCCAAGAACGGCGGCGTAGGCACCAATGTATTTCTTAATGCGGTACATAAAAACATTATACGCAAGTCGGGCTTTTTCATTTCCTTCATCGATCGCTTTCAATATATCCCGCATATCATTGCTTACTCCGGAAAGCCCCAACAAACCACTTTTTTTATTCAAAAGATCGTTTACCTCATCAACACTGAGCCCCTCTCTATGGACAAGAAAAGTTACCACCGCCGGATCTATATCTCCACACCGTGTCCCCATAAGAAGACCTTCCAGCGGAGTAAAGCCCATCGACGTATCTATACTTTTGCCTCCTGAAACTGCCGCCATACTGCACCCGTTGCCCAAATGCACTGTTATAAGGTTGAGTTCCTCCAGTGGTCTGAATAAGAGTTCCGCCGCTTTCCCCGAAACGTATCTATGACTTGTGCCATGAAATCCGTATTTTCTTATCCCGTACTTTTTGTAGTATTCGTACGGTATCCCATAATGGAATACATGCTCTTCCATGGAATGGTGAAAAGCCGTATCAAAGACCGCCACCTGAGGAGCGTCTTTGAAGCTCTCCATGCATCCCTTGATGCCCTCTAAAGAAGGAGGATTATGTAATGGAGCAAGTTCCGAAAATTTCTCAATGCTTTTGATAACATCGGCATCTATCAATGTGCTCGCCGAAAATTCTTCACCACCATGAACAACCCGGTGACCGACTCCGACAACTTCATTCACATCGGAAAGCACCCCACCTTCAGGATCGGTAAGAGCGTCTCTAACTATCTCTATCGCCTGATGATGATCCGCGCATACAACTTTCTTTTCTATTTTCCCTTTTCCATTTACCTCGTATATCAATTCGGACGCTTCTTCGCCGATACGCGTAACCGCGCCGCGACATAAAGAAGATTCTTTCTCCGCGTCCAAAAGATCATATTTAACAGAGGACGACCCGCAATTGACAACCAAAATTAACATCTATTTAATCCCTATGCGCCTCTTGCGCTCTTATCGCCGTAACAACTACCGTATCAACAATATCTTCCCAACTGCACCCCCGTGAAAGATCTCCACAAGGCTTATCTAATCCCTGAAGTATCGGCCCCACCGCCCTGGCTTTCCCCAGGCGTTGAGTAAGTTTATACGCTATATTTCCGGCCTCAAGGTTAGGAAAGATCAAAACATTAGCCTTACCGCCGACATCACTGTCAGGACATTTTATTTGGGCTATCTCAGGCACTATAGCCGCGTCCAACTGCAATTCTCCGTCTACTACCAGATCAGGTCTTTTCTGTTTGATCTCAGCTATCGCCGCGAGAATAGAGTCAGTAGTACTTCCCTTGGCGCTACCCTTTGTCGAATAACTCAACATAGCTACCCGGGGAACAACATCAAACAATTTATGATACGTATCGCTTGTCGCGATAGCTATCCCTACAAGTTGTCGTGACGTAGGGTGTGGGATAACGGCACAATCTCCATAAGCGAAAAGTCCGCTTTCCCCAAACGAACAATTTTCCAATTCTATGATGAACGAACTGGAAACCGTACCGATCTCTTTGTCCAGTTTAAAACATTGGATCGCCGCCCTTGCTACTGATGAAGTCGTGTAATAAGCTCCGGCGACAAACCCGTCAACTATGCCCATCTTTGTCATAATAGCCGCGTAATTTACCAGATTATCCAATACGGCATCTCTCGCGTCTTCAGGCGTTATCCCCTTGTGTTTTCTTATCTCATAGTACGTGTTAACCACTTCAGCTAACTTCTCGTGGGATAAAGAATCTACAACGGTAATACCTTCCAACGTTATACTGTTTTTTTTCGCCAGTTTCTGTATCTCGCCCCTGTCCCCCAGCAGAAATATGTCAGCCAACCCTTCTTTCGTCAGAAACACCGCGGCGGTAAGCACTCTTACATCCTCCCCTTCCGGCAGGATAATCCTTTTCTTATCTTTTTTGGCCCTTTCTCTTAAATCCAGTATTTTGCTCATTGTTTATATTTCTCGCTTATCTTACGTACAACATTTTCCGGAACAAAAGGAGATATATCGGCTCCCAATCTCGCGACTTCTTTTATTAGCTTACTCGACAAGTATGAATAAGATTCATTTGGCATCATAAAGACCGTTTCAATCCTGGTGTTCAGTTTTCGATTGGTAAGTGCCATCTGAAACTCATACTCAAAATCGGATATCATCCGAAGCCCCCTAACGACCACTTTGGCGGACTTCTTTATGGCATAATCCACTACAAGCCCCTCAAAATCCTCTACATGAACATTATCATATTCACTTACCGCCTGAGTCATCATATCCACCCGTTCGGTTAGAGAAAAAAGAGGCGATTTTTCACCGCTATGCGCCACAGCAACGTAGACCTTATCAAAGAGAGAAGACATCCTCTTGATAACGTCCAAATGCCCATATGTAACGGGGTCAAAAGTACCCGGATAAACCGCTATTCTAGTCATACTCGCCTTGTGTAAATCGATACATGGACGTCCCCATAAGCCTTTTGTACTCTTGCGCAAAGACTTCTTTCAGCCCCATGAACACCTTCTTTCCTATAATGCTCCAAAATCAGCAAACCGGAAGGACTTAATATATCATAATGATTTATCATTATCAAGACCTTTCTAGCCATACCCACATTGTAAGGCGGGTCAGCAAATACAAGGTCAAATCCTTCCTTGTATTCTCCTAACAATTCGCTATTTTTAAATATATCCGCGGTTATAATACGGATATCTCCTTCTTCCCCGAGAAATTCCGCGTTTTCCTTGATAACCCCGCAGCATCGTGAATCTTTTTCCACAAAAACGGCATTTTCCGCCCCACGGGATAATGCCTCCAATCCGTAGGCGCCGCTACCGGCAAACATGTCCAGGACCCTTGAACCGGGAACATCCACGGCTATAATATTAAAAATGGATTCGCGTACCCGGTCTTTTGTTGGCCTGACCGTATCAAATCCAGGCTGTTTTATCTTACGTCCTCTATGTTTTCCACCAATTATTCGCACCGCTAACTCCCCAAGTCTGGTTATGGGACTGTCCCAAGCGAGACCAAAGGCCGAGCGCGTGGACTGTCCTCGATTTTTGAACAAACACAACAAACTCTACAAACTCACCTTACCGCCAAATCTCTCCATAATAGCTCTCCGGAGCCCGCCATTACGAGGATCTTTAAGCGATGGATCTTTGTGGATTCGCTCAAACGCTTCATTTCTCGCCTTCTCCATTATCGCGAAATCACGAATAATATTTCCAAATTTTAATTCCGGAAGACCGCTTTGTCTTGTACCTAAAAATTCTCCGGGCCCTCTTAGATCAAGATCTTTTTCCGCTATCTTAAAGCCATCATCTGTTTCGGTCATCACGGAAAGCCTTTCACGCGAAGCGTCAGTTTTAGGATCCCCCATCAGGATACAATACGAAGCATACTTTCCTCTGCCGATACGCCCGCGTAGTTGATGCAGCTGCGCTAACCCGTACCTCTCAGCATGTTCCACCATCATCACCGTCACATTAGGGATATCCACGCCCACTTCGATAATAGTGGTGGCGATAAGAATATCAAATTTTTTATCTCTAAACTCCGTCATAATTTTGTCTTTTTCCGGAGACTTCATCCTTCCATGAACAAGCACAACGCGCAAGTCTTTAAAAACTTCACCTTTAAACTGTTTATACATCTCTTCCGCCGCCAATAGATCAGATGAAGCTGTCTTTTTTATCCTCGGATATACAATAAAAGCCTGGCGTCCATTTTCTATCTCACCTCGGATAAAATCATATACCAATTGCCGCTTCTCCTCCGTCACGCAATAAGTAGTCACACCCAGCCTGCCACCGGGCTTCTCTTTCATCAAAGACAGATCCATATCTCCATACACCGTCAGTGCCAAACTACGCGGTATAGGTGTTGCCGTCATTACAAGAGTGTCCGGGATGATCTTTCCCTTACCCCTCAATTCCTTTCGCTGCGCCACACCAAACTTATGCTGCTCATCTATGATCACTAGCCCGAGATTTTTGTAATCGATCTTTTCCTGGATCAACGAATGCGTACCAACAACAATATCCACCTCTCCTTTGTGTATCTCACCAACTATCATATCGTGATCACGCCGGCTTATCCCATTTACCAAAAGCCGCACACTAAGACCCAGCGGCATAAAAGTTTTACTCAGTGTTACATAGTGTTGTCGCGCCAATATTTCGGTCGGCGCCATCATTGTTCCCTGATAACCATTTTTTGCGGTTAATAAAAGTGCGTACATTGCCACAACCGTTTTGCCGCTGCCTACATCCCCCTGCAAGAGACGGTACATCGGTCTGTCCGCAAGCATATCCCGCTCTATCTGATGTATGCATTTTTTCTGGCCCTCGGTCAATTCAAACGGAAAAAGATCTCTAAAGTCGTCCAACAAGCCATCCCCCAATTCATGCCCGATACCGTCTTCCGCGAATTTCTTTCTCCGGAGCGCCATAACGACCTGCAGTATAAAAAACTCCTCGAACACAAGCCTGTTATAAGCTCTCTCAAGATTTTCAAATGAACGCGGAAAATGAATATTTTGAATGGCGAATTCAGAATCAACCAGTTTATGCCGTGCCCGCAGTGCCGTCGGAAGACAGTCCTCGGCACCGGATACATAGGATTGAATAGCCTGGTGCACGGTCTTTCGAAGATACCTTTGGGTGAGTTTTTCGGTTAGAGAATAGATGGGAACTATTCTTCCCACCTCCAACGATTCGGCAATATCAACGTTGTCCAGGATCGCGAAAGCCGGGTGCGTAATAACAAGACGTTTCTGTAGCTCTACGTCGCCATAAAGCATAACAGTTTGTCCGGGTGAGAGCACCTTGTTCATATAAGGCTGGTTATACCACACGGCAAAGACTCTACTAGTCTCGTCACCAATGGCGGCTTCAAATATACAGGTTCCAGTTTTTGCCGTAAATATATTTGTTTTAAGGACTTCCCCAACAACAGTCTGCACTCCTCCGGGTCGGAGCTCCCTAACTTTAACTATCCGGCTACGATCCTCGTATCTCCGGGGAAGATAATAAAAAAGGTCAGCTATGCTGTGCACACCGATCTTCTCGAAAAGATCGGCCTTTTTAGGGCCAACACCCTTAATGTATCTGACGGAGACGTCCTGAGGCCTCTTTTTCACTTGCATATTACTCTCTATTATGTTATATTTTCACTCTATTATCGGTACTGTTCGCAAAATATGTCGTAGGGGTTCGATTTATCGAACCCGTTTATAGAGGGCTTGATGAATCAAGCCCCTACATTATAAAAGAAAGGGATAAAGATGGCAAGAGAATGTGATATATGTGGAAAGAAACCCGCAAGTGGAAGAACGATCGCCCGTCGTGGTATGGCAAAAAGTAAGGGCGGTGTCGGACAAAGAGTCACCGGTAAATCTCTACGCAGATTCCTCCCCAACATACAACCTGTCAACGCGCTTGTGGACGGTAAAAAGAAAAAGCTCAAAGTCTGCGCGAAATGCTTAAAAGCCGGCAAAGTCAAAAAAGCCGCTTAATAATAATCGGGATACTTACAAAGCCAATTTCATAAACGGTACAATGGGCATGCAATATGTCGTAGGGGTTCGATTTATCGAACCCGATTATAGAGGGCTTGATAAATCAAGCCCCTACATTAATAGCGGAACCAGTCCCCTAATTCCATTCAAACCCGGTCAATCTGACCGGGTTTTTTGTTGCCCGCGACCCCTGTCATTCCCGAATGCTCTTATCGGGAATCCATACAGCAATGTCATTCCCGTGAAAACGGGAATCCAGAAAAATCAACCGGGGACACTTGCAAAGCTAAATTCCTAAACGGTACAATGGGCGTGCAGTCGCTTCGCTGCTATGACAGTGTAGTTAAAGCATTTGGGAATGACACATTGGGATTAGAGCTTATTCGGCTATTTGGAGGTCTCGGATATTTAGCTGGATGGAGTCGTATCCGTTCCAGCTGTTTATTGAGGGGGTATACGCAAGATTTATCATATCGCCCTGGCTTGGCTTGTGGACTTTATTCTTCCGGAAAGTAATAGCTTCACACGTAAGACTGCCGCATGTCGCCAGGAATTTAAACCCGTTTCTGCCTATTTCTCGCGGCCTGTTTTTTACCTTAAGAGCACTTGTAGCGAAAACCGGTTCCGCGTTACTCGGACCATACGGCATAAGCATTTTCAACTCTTCGATCACTTTAACCCCCACATGCGAAAATGGTAAATTACAATCTATCTTTAGTTCGGGTATTATTTCCTCAATATCGGTTTCAGATAAAATTTGTTTCGCTGCCTCATTTAAACTTTCCCTGAAAGCATCAATATTCTTCGTCTCTATCCTTACTCCACACGCCGCCGCATGACCTCCAAAATCAGCTAAATGTTCGCCCGAACGTGTTAATGCCTCAAACAAATTAAACCCGGCTACACTTCTGCCGGATCCTTTGCCTTTATCTCCGTCTATCGCTATCAAAATAGCGGGTAAATTGTATTGTTCCACAATTCTTGAGGCAACGATACCTATGACGCCGGGATGCCAGGCCTCATCAGCCAAAACTATGGCATGTTGACCTTCAAGATCCATCGCCTCAACTTTGCTTATCGCCTGCTTTAAAATCTCTCTCTCTATAGCCTGTCGATTTCTGTTTTCCTTATCTAACACATTCGCGATACCACGGGTTTCACTCTCGTTATTACACATTAAAAGTTCCAATGCTACGTTAGCGGCCCCCACCCGGCCCATTGCATTTATGCGGGGTCCCAGAACAAAACCGATGTGTCGGCACGTTAGCTTTTCCGGCTCGATCTTCCCTACTTCCATCAAAGCCTTAAGTCCCACGTTTTTGGCGCTACGTAATTGCCTGAGCCCTATTTTTGTCAATATCCTATTCTCACCGTTCATCGGAGCGACATCCGCAATTGTCCCTAAAGCAACGAAATCCAAAAATCTATCCGCGACATCTTCATTACCCTTCATCAAGGCACGGGCCAGTTTATAAGCTACCCCTACTCCTGCCAGATATTTAAAAGGATATTGACAATCCTTCTGATGAGGATCGATTATCGCGTACGCGTCCGGACGCTCATTTTCTTTGACCTCGTGATGATCCGTTATGATAACATCTATGCCATGCTTGTTAGCGCTTTCGATTTCCTTGACCGAATTGATCCCGCAATCCACTGTCACGAGTAACTTCACGCCGTCTTCTCTGGCTTTCGCCACAGCTCTTATATTGAGGCCATATCCGTCTTCAAGCCTGTTGGGAATAAATGTCTCGTAATCAATGTCCATTTCGTCGAAAACACGCGCTAATAGCGCCGTAGAGGTCACTCCATCAACATCGTAATCGCCATAAATAAGTATCTTTTCTTTTGAGCTCAATGCTTTTTTTATCCTTGTAACGGCCTTTTCCATATCCTTCATCAGGAAGGGATCATGGCAATCATCCAGCCCTCCATAAAGAAAATCATGAGCATCCTCCGGTGTCCTCACATCGCGATTCACCAATATTTGCGCTAAGACCGGCGTTACGCCCAAAGCCTTACAAAGAATTTCCTGCAAGCGAGTATTTGCCTCATGTATTTTCCAGATAGTTTTCATATTTACGATGGCTCCACGTGTACGATCACATCTTTTACTTCCGGCACTATCCTAAACAATTCCCTTTTTATTTTTACCGTCACGGTGTGCCCCTCTTCAACAGTCTTTTCCCCGGCAACTCCAATTGTGATCTCAGCTAAGAATTCAATGCCAGCCTTTCTGACCATTGTTTTTTTTATCTCTTCCACTCCTTCAACCGTTTTGATCGCATTGTTTATCTTGTCCATAAATTCGTCAGGCGGAGCGGCATCCATCAATTCATCATAAGCAATATGAAAAGTTTCGGCGGACATTTTGATTATAAATCCCGCGACCACTATTCCCGCCAAAGGGTCCATCAATGGATACCCCATTTTGGCCCCGACAATACCCACAAACGCGACGATAGAAGAGAGGACATCGCTCCGATGGTGATACGCGTCCGCTTTCAATGAAGTACTGTTTATTTCTTTGCTGGTACGATTAACTCGTCGGTAAGTATACTCTTTCACAACAACTGATATAATTGCCACTATGGCGGCAATTATATGAGGTTCGGCTATATCCCCGGCAAGAAGAACTTTTGCCGAAACATATGCCACCTCTAAACCCACAGCGAAAAGAACAATAGAAATTATCTTCGCTACGATCGACTCGGCCCGCCCATGCCCGAAAGGGTGATGTTTATCGGCAGGCTTTTGCGCTATCCTAAATCCGACAAAAACACCTACGCTGGTCACAGCGTCACTGGCGGTATGAAGGGCGTCGGCGATCATGGCATGAGATCTGCCAAAAATACCGGCCAGGAACTTTACCACAAAAAGCAGAATATTGCTAATGATCCCCAGCCAGGCGCTTTTTTCGCCAAGCCTATAACTATGCTCATGATTATGCGACATTATCTCTTGCGACGCTTCGCCGGCCAATCGATCAAAAGCGGACTCGCTATAAAAATTGATGAATACGTACCTACGATAACACCTATCATAAGAACGAACGAAAAGTCATTGATCACCTTGCCGCCAAAAAGAAACAGCGCAAAAACCACCATCAAAGTAGTCAGCGACGTCAACACCGTACGTGAAAGAGTCTGGTTTATGCTAGCGTTGATTATTTCTTCCGGTCCGGATTTGCGCATAAACTTTCGGTCTTCCCTTATCCGATCGAAAAGAACGATCGTATCATTTATTGAGTAACCAACTATGGTTAAAAGCGCCGCTATGACCGGCAGAGATATTTCTCTCCCGGTAAGCGCTATCATTCCCAGGCTGATAAGAACATCATGGGCAAGAGCTATAATGGCGGTAACGGCAAACCTGAACTCAAAACGAAATGATATATACAAACAGATGCCTATCATAGCGAAAATAAGCGCTTTTGCCGCCGTCCTCCTAAGATCAGCTCCGATCGCCGGACCTACGGATTCCACTCGCATCACTTCAAAAGAATCCTTTCCGAATCGTTCCCTCAGGCCTTTAATTATCATGTCTGTTTTTCCACCGAACGACCTGACAATGACCTCTTTCCCTTCACCAAACTGTTGGATCGTGGAGTCCCCGAGACCAACATCGGAAAGAACTCCTCTTACATCCTCAACTGAAGTAGTTTCGACAAATTTAAATTGCTGTAACGTCCCTCCCGTAAAATCGATCCCATAATTTTTTGACCCGCGCTGCGCGAAAAGAAACATCCCCGCGACGATCACAAAGATAGATAAGACATACGCTACCTTACGGTACTTCACGAAAGGAATATTCGGCTTTTTGAAGAACTGAAGCATCGGCAGCTTCTCGAGCTTGGGCATACCAAGGGTTATAACATCGAGAGCAAGGCGCGTCACTATGAGAGCTGTAAACATACTGGATAAAATACCGATACTCAATGTCGTCGCGAAACCCCTGATGGGCCCGGTACCGAACTGGAATAAAATAAGAGCAGTGATCAATGTCGTAACATTAGCGTCGAGTATAGTCCAGAACGCCTTATCGTAACCGGAATGTATAGCTGATCTTAAAGCCTTCCCAAGCCTGGACTCTTCACGGATCCTCTCGAATATAAGTACGTTAGCATCAACCGACATACCTATTGTAAGAACAAGACCGGCAATACCGGGGAGGGTCAGCGTAGCGCCAAAATACGATAAAGCGCCGGTGATAAGAACCATGTTCAGTATAAGCGCGAAATCCGCTACAAGACCTGTGAGCAGGTAATAAATTGCCATAAAACACAACACCATAAGACCACCCGTCAATATGGCCCTGATACCCTTCTCTACCGAGTCCTTACCAAGTGCCGGACCCACGCTACGTTCTTCTATGATCTCAACTGGAGCGGGTAACGCACCTGCCCGGAGTATAAGCGAAATGTCTTTCGCTTCCTGAACAGAAAAGTTCCCGGTTATCTGCGCCCTCCCCGAAGGGATCCTTTCACGAATAACAGGTGCCGTATTAACCTCCCCATCAAGCACTATCGCAAGACGCCTGTTAACATTCATGCCCGTTATATCAGAAAAAAGATCCGCGCCCTTGTCATTAAATTCAAGAGATACATATGGCTGTCCAAATCCTTGCTGACTAAATTCCGTGGTAGCGTCTGTAAGCATATCACCTGTCAATACCGCGTTTTCCTCGATAACTATTTTTTCTTCTTTCCCGTCACGGTTCTTTAATGTCTTAAGTTCATACCCATCTACCGATTCTCCGCCAATAACTTTTTTGACGATCTCGGGGTCATCAGCGACGATCTTAAATTCCAAATGCGCGGTGCGGCCAATGATCTCTTTTGCTCTTTCCCTATCCGTTATACCCGGAAGCTGCACGAGTATCCGTTTTTCACCCTGTTGCTGAATAACAGGTTCCAAAACACCAAATTGGTCTATCCTGTTGCGTATAACCTCTAGAGCGCGCTGAGGAGCGTCCTTTGCTTCGTTAACACTCAGCTTTGAGGTATCAACCTCAAGTATAAGATGCATACCGCCCTGCAGATCCAGACCCAGATTAAGTTTGCCTTCTTCCACAACATTACCCTTATCATCCGTTATATCCAACGGTGGGTATGCCCGCCATATTGCCGCGGCAGCGATCACGATCACTAAGACACTTTTCCATTTGAGTTTCTTCCACATAATATCTTTATCCTTTCGTTTCTGACTCTATTGGTTTTTTCAGCCTGGATATAGCGCTTCTCTGCACCTTTATCCTGGTATCATCATTTACTCTCAAGGTGATAACATCATCCTGAAGATTCACTATTGTACCGTGAATTCCCCCCGAAGTAATAACTTCATCGTTTTTCTTAAGTTGTTCGATCATATTGGCCTGTTCCTTCTGTGTTTTCTTCTGCGGACGTATCAGAAGAAAGTAGAAAATTATAAAAATAAGGCCTATCGACATTAAACCTGACATAGGGTTTTGCTGTGCCGGTGCCGGTGCCGCTTCTGCAGCTTGCGCGAATGCTAATGCTAACATGATATTCTCTTCCTTTTGTTATTTGGGTCTATACTTGCTTACAAACTGTTTTTTGAACTCCTCAAAACGGTTATTCCGTATAGCCTCACGTGAAATTTGTATAAGTTTAACATAAAAATATATATTATGCAATGAGACGAGCCTCATTGCCAACATTTCCCCTGTATTAAGAAGATGTCTTATGTATCCCCGTGTATAGTTCTTACACACAAAACAGTCACACTCCGGGTCTATGGGGGTAAAATCATCCTTACACGGAGCGTTACGCACTTGTATCTCACCCGAAAAAGTAAAAGCCTGACCGTTCCTGCCGTTACGCGTAGGCACAACACAATCGAACATATCCACACCACAGGATATTGCCTCCAACACCTCCGGCGGCGTTCCCACTCCCATGAGATAGCGCACCTTGTCTTCCGGCAGAAGAGCGGTAGTGAAATCTGTTATTTCGTTAATAAGCTCAACCGGTTCGCCAACACCTATCCCTCCAAGAGAATATCCATCCATGTCGATCGCGACCATTTCTTCAGTACATCTCTTCCTCAAGTCATGGTAGGTTCCTCCTTGAACAATACCAAACAGCGCCGCGTCCGGGCTCTCTTCCTTCCGCTTCTCAAACTGTACTTTGGATCTGGCGGCCCATCTGAGCGTAAGACCAACCTAATCTTCTACATAATTTCTTTCTGCCGGATAATGAACGCATTCATCAAGAGGCATAATGATATCGCTACCCAACGTCATCTGAAAATCAACTACTTTCTCCGGAGTAAAAAAATGACGTGACCCGTCAATATGCGACTGGAACTCAACACCTTCTTCGGTGATCTTTCTGAGATCCGCCAGACTAAACACCTGAAATCCACCACTATCGGTTGTTACGGCCCTATCCCAGGACATAAATTTATGCAAGCCCCCGGCCTTACGTATAATTTCTTCTCCGGGCCTTAAGTATAGGTGGTAAGCATTGGAGATGATCATCTCCACCCCGCAATCCACTAGCTCCTGGCTGGATATCGCCTTGACTGTACCTTGAGTGGCAACAGGCATAAAAACAGGCGTAGGGACCTCTCCGTGCCCTGTTTTCATTAACCCATAACGTGCCTTGGAATTTTTGTCCTTGTGTTTAACGGAAAACTTCATAATATCGCCTTTAGCGTAATTACAGGGGCACGGCACGCCGCGCCCCTGTAAAATAGATAAAAAAATAGAGAGAAGAAGCTCTCTCTATCAAAATGTAGGGGCGTATTGCAATACGCCCCTACCACAATAACGTCTGCTATTACGCCCCTACAGTCATATCAGTTCCTCAACTGTTCCTATAAGATCCTGTATGCTGCGCCCCTTAACTAAAAACCTATCTACGGCACGAGCATATACGCTATTCTCGTATTCCTGATGACCCGTGTATATGACGATACGAGAATATGGAGAGACCTGCTTGATCGTGTCAATAATTGACAACCCGTCCTTATCCGGCATCATAAGGTCCAGTATTATGACCGAAGGATTGTTTTTCTCCAGATAAGCTATAAGCTCATAGCCATTATAAACCGAATCAACCTCATGACCGGTTTCTACAAGAATAGCGGTAACAAGCTCACATATTTCCTTGTTATCGTCAGCTATAAGTATCTTTCCTTTTTTACTGGTATCTTCTTTCTTTTTAGCCACTTGTGTCCCCTCATCTATAGTTACTGTACTCCCCTCTTTTTCTGACCACTTATATCAAGAAAGTCGGGAAGAAATCACATTATTATATCACTATCCCGGGGGCTTTGTAAAGCATTTTCCCTAAAAAGTTTGTTTCTCTTAACACTTCTTAGGAAACTTTAAGTAAGTATGGAGGTCAATAATTTGGACACTCAGGGGAAGTTGTGTATGCTTCCGTACAGGCTATGCCTGGTAGGAAGCATACACAACTCGCCCCTGTATAAGGCCACTATGTGGAGCCCTATGTGGAGCCAGGCCCCAAAGGGCCACACCTACGCACAAAAAACAGGCCATATTCAAACTTTTTCACTTAACATACTATTTGTTTGACATAAATCGGACCTAGCCTGAATATGGTACGTACGATCTCCGCAGAAAATATTTTAGAGGATCAACATGGCGTCACCATAGGAAAAGAAACGAAATTTGTTTTTAATTGCCTGCTCATACGCCTTGAAGATAAGATCTTTTCCGGCTAAAGCGCTTACAAGCATAAGGAGTGTCGATTCGGGAAGGTGAAAATTCGTAATAAGCCCATCTACGATTTTGTACTTGTATCCCGGATATATAAAAAGATCAGTCTTTCCGCTGAATGCTTTAACCTCGCCGGACGATACCGAGGATGATTCCAGAACACGCGAAGAAGTGGTCCCCACCGCAAAGACTCTTGACCCCGATAATTTTGTTTTATTGACTACCTCAGCCGCTGCTTCTCCGATATGATAATATTCAAAGTGCATTTTATGATCTTCTATGTTCTCCTCCTTCACCGGGGAAAAAGTACCATAACTGGTATGCAATGTTACAAACACCGTTTTAACTCCCTTCTCATTTATCCTCTTCAGGAGTTCATTAGTAAAATGTAGTCCCGCCGTTGGGGAAGCGGTGGCCCCTTCTTTATCCGCGTAAACTGTCTGGTAATCTTCCCTATCTCTGGGCGTATCATGCCGGATTATATACGGCGGTAGCGGCACATGCCCTTTTTCCAAAACATCTTCAAGCGAAGCGTTGAACTTTACAAAACGACCAACATCTGTCCGCTCCATAACAGTAGCCAAAAAACCGCTTTCCAGCTCTATTTCCTCCCCTTCTTTAATACGTTTTGATGGCTTTATCAGAGCTTTAAGTTTTTCAGCACCGGGATCAAGAAGAAATATCTCAACTTTTGCTCCTGTTTTTCTGTTACCATAAAGACGGACGGGTATAACTTTCGTATCATTCAGGACTAAACAATCCCCGGGAGTAAAATATTCGACAATATCACAAAAAGCTCTTTCCGTAAGAGCATCCTTTTGCCGGTCCACAACCATAAGCCGCGCGGAATCCCTCGATTTTAGGGGTTCCTGAGCTATTAATTCTTTCGGCAGATCATAATTAAATTCTGATAATCTCATAACCCCTTATCCAACTTTACAACTTTAGCGCCCGAATAATAATACTTCAATATCCTCTCAGCTTTCCACCACTTGAGCGCGAGACCGAACGCGCCCCACTGACACATACCGACACCATGTCCCCAACCGCGCCCCTTAAAAACATAAGATTTCCCACGTTTTTTTACATTAAAATTTGAACTCTTTAACTTGTTTCGTCCAACAACAGATCTGAACTTCGAAATAGGAATGTCGATCCATTTCTTCCGCGATCTTATTTTAATGTCTTCTAAACGTCCCGACCTGTCACGTTTTCCAGGCTTTATCCCATAAATCCTCTCAACATCATATCCGTTAGCGTTAAGCTTCTCACAAATAATCTTTTCTGAGAACTGGCTCTTCCATTTAAAATATGGCGACAACCGACACCAGGAGCATTTGACCCCTTTTAGAGACTTAATATCCTCATTCCATAACTTCCCCGCATCCTCGGTATGCCCCCCGCAGCAAGAATGAAAATACGCTGGAAGGACCTTTCCGTCAAAGACAAGCACTTCTCCTCGTGTTTTGTCCACCGCCCGAGTTGTACGTAACCGCTCACTACTTCTACCTCCATACACCTGAGAGGATGTATCAAATTTTACATCGTAATCTTTGTTGCGTCTCAGCAGGGCTTGACTTACAGCAAATGTGCGCGAAGCAATGGCTTGTGCTTTTATGGCGTCAAAAGGCCATAAGTGACTAACTTCTCTCGGCACAACCCCTTTAAGATATTCTTCCAGATCCAAACGGTTGACAGCATTAAAACCTTCATCTGTTTTAATGACGTCTACCTCCCCCCGATACAGTACGCCATTTAGAGCTATTCCGTGCCCCCTCGCGGCAATAACGCGTATCCTGTTCTCCTCAAACATTCTCTGACCTATCCTGATACCTGTTTCGTCCGACTGAATTTTCTCTTTTTTGAACCGTACATTCCGAACTAATAGTTTTTTCGAGACCATACCCCTGACATCACATCCTTTTTCCGAGGTGATCTTCATCTCCGAAAGGTCATGCGCTACCCTTATCCGCATGATGAACGGGTTTTTGATCTCCGAATAAAAACTAAACAGAAAAGAAAAGATCTTGAGACAAATAAAACCTGCGATCAGGATAACCGCATATCGAATTATTCTTTTTTTTTGCAGAAAAAAATGCATTATTATTTCAGAAAAAGCATAGAATATGTATTATATTTCGTAGGAGCGGCCTCTGGTCGCTAACAAGTTTATAGTTCGCCGCCGGAGACGGCTCCTGCGTCACATAGCACCTAGAACAGATCGTTCATCCGCGTCTGACATTTACCGAGATATTCGTAGGTTTTTTCCGTAAGCTCACGTCCTCGGGGAGTTCTCTTTATGAAACCCATCTTCAAGAGATATGGTTCGACAACATCTTTTATTGTATCGGTCTCTTCATTAAGGGACGAAGCGATAGCGTCAATACCTACCGGGCCGCCTTTGTACGTCGTATATATAACATTTAGGAGCCTACGATCTATTCTATCAAGGCCCTTTTCATCTATGCCGTGACTCCCAAGGGCCTCAATTGTCGCTTCACGAGTAATTTTACCGTCAGACTTGACCTCCGCCCAATCCCTCACTCTCCTTAAAAGACGATTAGCTATACGCGGTGTCCCTCTCGATCGCATGGCGATCTCCATGGCCCCGTCATCATCAATCGGTATCCCGAGAAGTTTAGCGGAACGTTCTATAATGATTTTTAATTCTTCAGGTTCATAGAATTCAAGATGGAACAGCATCCCGAACCTGTCCCTGAGTGGCGCGCTCAGTAATCCTGAACGTGTTGTAGCCCCTATAAGTGTGAACCGTTTGAGCGAAAATTTAACCGTCTTGGCATAAGGTCCTTTATCCACCAGAAAATCTATTTGAAAGTTTTCCATAGCCGGATAAATAAACTCTTCTACAACTTTGGAAAGACGGTGTATCTCATCAATAAAGAGAATATCTCCATCTGCCAGATTTGTCATAATGCCGATAAGGTCCCCTGACCTTTCAATAGCGGGTCCGCTGGTCGCGGTGATCTTTACACCTCTTTCATTGGCCATTATGTGAGCTAGTGAGGTCTTACCCAACCCCGGTGGCCCGCAAAAAAGCAGATGTTCCATAGGCTCATTTCTATTTTTAGAAGCTTCTAGCGCAATGCTTAGTGAATCTACCATCGGAACTTGCCCGATGAAATCCGCAAGTAACTTGGGACGCAAAGAAAGATTAAGTATTACATCATCTTCTGTCTCATCTTGACGAACAACTTTTTCGGCTTTGTCTAAAAACTTTTCCCGCTTATTATCACCCATTATTCACCTTGCGTTCTCTGTATACTTCATTCAAAAGTTCTTCACTCGTCGCCACGTCAGGCGCTCTCTCAAGCGCCCGACGTACCATCGCTTCCGCCTCGCTATTTTTATACTGTAGTTGCAGAAGGATATCGATGGCTTCCGTCTTTACGTCTTCCTTATCCTTGCTCTTACCTGTGAACTCATCTCTTATAAGTCCGTATTTTCCTACCTTGCCTTGCAACTTAGCAATTATTAAACGTGCCCGCTGATCTCCAACACCCGGTAATTTTTTGAGAAACGCGATATCTCCCGCGTCAATAGCCCCGGCTATTGACGAAAACGGTTCCGCCAATGCCTTGCACGCGGCTTTAGGACCAACACCCGAGACGGAAATAAATTTTTCGAAAAATTCTTTTTCGATCCTATTCTGAAAACCAATAAGTACCGGAACCGCACGTGAGGGTTCCATCTGATAGTAGTGATATGTTATCAGATCGACTTGTCCCTTAAGGGTTTCAGCGTCATTCTCTTCCATTGCCTTCATAACGGCAAGGGGGACCATCACTTCATAGCACATCCCCCCGCAATCCAGGACAAGCGCCCCTTCCTTTTTCTCAACTACTTCCCCTGACACCCGAGAGATCATATTTTTCCTTTCCGCCTGACTACCTAACTTCGATATACACGTAGCTTATCGCCATGGCAAGAGCGTCACTTACATCAAAAGGTTCCGGTAATGTATTTAAATTCAAAAGGGTTTTAACCATCCGCTGTATCTGATGCTTACCGGCACGGCCGTTTCCCGTAACAGATTTTTTTATGCGTGTCGACGGGTAATTAACCAACTTCACTCCATTGATACCGCTGGCAAGACACACAACCCCCCTGGCATGCCCCATAAGGATTGAAGTCGCAGGATGTTTATAATGAGAATAAAGTTTTTCGAGAACAAGAACTTCAGGCTTATGCTCTTTTATGACATCCGATAAATTCGTATATATGTCACTCACCCGCTTAGCGATGCCGTCTTCGGAGGCAGTCCTTATTACCCCGCCCTCTATAAAACTCATATTACCAGGATCGTCCGCCTCTATAACGCCATATCCTGTCCTCAACAATCCTGGGTCAATGCCTAAGATCTTCATTTATCGGTTGCTTCTATCTCCTTAAGGATCTCATCTGAAATGTCAAAGTTAGTATAAACATTTTGAATATCGTCATTATCTTCGATATCCTCTATAAGCGCCAAAATTTTGCGTGCAGTATCGGCGTCTTCCACTTTAACGGTATTTTTTGGAACACTACTCAGCTCGCCCGACTCTATCTTAACATTCTTCTCCGTAAGAGCGGTCCTGACCGTATCAAAATCCTGCGGGGCACAGGTAACCTGAAAAAAGTCATCATCGGAAGTAAGATCCTCCGCGCCGCCTTCCAACGCGATATTCAAAAGATCTTCCTCGGTAATACTTTCTTTACTAACAAGAAAAGCACCTTTTTTCTCAAACTGAAAAGCAACCGACCCTGCACCCGCCATATTACCGCCGCGTTTTGCAAATATACTTCGCACTTCACTGGTTGTGCGATTTTTATTATCAGAAAGGCCTTCTACAATTACAGCCACTCCGCCAGGCGCATACCCTTCGAAAGATACTGTCTCATACGTAACACCTTCCAACTCGCCGGTACCTTTCTTAACGCCGCGGTCAATATTATCCGACGGCATATTAGCGTCTTTAGCCTTCTGTATAGCAAGGCGTAAACGCGGATTAGATTCAGGATTTCCGCCGCCTTCTCTTGCCGCTACGGTTATCTCTCGTATGATTTTTGTAAATATCTTACCACGCTTAGCATCTAGCGCGCCTTTTTTATGTTTTATACTTGACCATTTGGAATGTCCGGACATTTGCTACTCCTCCTAATTATGCTCTATTTAGGGTTATGCAAAATGGAACTTTCGTCATTCAGGCTGTGCCGTAATTCGTTTTGCGGATGACGGCATACAATATATTGTAGGGGTTCGATTTATCGAACCCGATATAACGGGCTTGATAAATCAAGCCCCTACATTATGACACAGTCTGATAAAAAAAACAGCGTTTTGCACAAGCCTATGTTCTATTCTGTTTCTTTATGTTCTTTTTTGTTCTGGTCAACGATCTTTTGCACCACATTTGAAGGAACCGGATCATAATGCGAAAATTCCATCGTGTACGTAGCTCTTCCCGCGGTAAGAGATTTTAGTTCATTAGCGTATTTATACATTTCTTCCAGAGGGATCTGCGCTTTTACTACCTGCATTCTACCTTCGGAATTCATACCTTGAACCCGGCCACGTCTGGAGCTTAGAGACCCTGTTATGTCTCCCATATTCTCTTCCGGAACAGTAAGCTCCACATTCATCACAGGTTCAAGTAACGCTGGTTTTGCTTTATCACAAGATTCTCTAAAAGCATGCGCCGCGGCAATCTGAAAAGCAATATCCTTGGAATCAACCGGATGAGTTTTTCCGTCATACACGACAACTCTGACATCTATAACAGGAAAACCCGCGATCGTTCCTGTTTTCAAAGCGCCCAAAATACCCTTCTCGCAACTACCTATCAATGCTTTTGGTATGGCTCCGCCTACAACCTCATTGACAAATTCAAAACCTGTTCCGCGAGGAAGAGGTTCGACTCTCATCCAAACTTCCGCGAACTGCCCGGCACCACCGGACTGCTTTTTATGCCGGTACTTCGAATCGCCGTTAGCGGTTATAGTCTCTTTGTAAGCAACTTTCGGAGTTCCTACCTCGACCTCAACGCTATAACGATCTTTCATTCTGGCAAGCACGGTCTTAAGGTGCAACTCGCCCATGCCAGAGACAACCAACTCATGCGTCTGCTCATCCAAATGCATCTGAAAAGTCGGATCCTCCTCCACGAGCTTTCCTAACACGCCCGAGATCTTGTCCTCATCAGACCTGCTCTTTGGTGAAATGGAAAAGCTTATGGCCGGTTCCGGAAATTTTATACTTTTGAACTTCACTTGATTCTTATCATCTGAAAGCGAGTCGCCCGTATGAGTGTCTTTAAGCTTCGTCACCGCTACAATATCACCCGCAACCGCTGAACTCGCCGAGGCCTGCTCCTTGCCATTAAGAAAAAAGATCGGTCCAAATTTTTCAGTCCTATCTTGAGTTGTATTCTTTACCGACATGTTTGCTGTAGCAGTTCCGGACTTTACCTTAAATATTGTTATCTGACCGGCATAGGGATCCGATATAGTCTTGAAAACCTGGGCCGAAAAAGGCGCGTCCGACTTTGCTTCAACCGTTACGACTTCAGTTTCAGACTCTTCATCCCCGGCAGGAACATCGATCTCAGCTCCGGGCCTATCTTCCGGCGACGGCATGTACTTGCTTATAATGGTCAGCAATTGGTCTATACCTATCTCTTTTTCAACCGATGCGGGGATGATCGGGATGATCTTACCCGCTACTACACCCGCTCGAAACGCTTTACGCAAGTCTTCTGTAGAAAGTTAACCTTCATCCAAGTATTTTTCAAGAAGCTCATCGTCTGACTCCGCGACGCCTTCGGTCAACTCGTTTGAAAAGCTGGCAGCTTTATCTTTGTCCTCCCCCTCCAGTGCGTCTATCCCTTCTTTCGTAAGAAGATTAGCTAAACCTGAGAAAGAAGCCCCGGTGCCTTGGGGATAACACAAAGGCACACAATGCTTTCCAAATCTCTTCCTTACGTCTCCCAGAACTTTTTCAAAATTCGCGTTATCTTTATCCATTTTGTTTATGACTATCACTCCGGGAAGATTACGCGCTTTTGCCAATTTCCAGAACTTGTTTGATCCGACCTCAATACCGCTTACCGCGTCAATGATCAAAATAGCGGCATCGGCAGCACTAACTCCCGCGGCAACTTCGCCGATATAATCCAAATATCCCGGAGCGTCCAGAATATTAACTTTCACACCATCTTTCTCGTAATTCGCCACAGACAAGCTTATAGACGTTTTTCTCGCCTTTTCATCATCATTGAAATCCGATACTGTCGTACCGGCATCAACCGTTCCTTTTCTGGATATAGCGCCGCCCTTTAAGAGAAGCACTTCCGTTAAAGTTGTTTTTCCTGCACCTGAATGGGATAAGAGTACTACATTGCGAATATCTTTTGTTGAAACAGCCACCGTATTACCTCCTTACTTAATAGTTGTAAATCGATAAATAGACTCGGCTACCTTCTCTAGGTAAGACATCCTGAAGGTATGATTTTAACATTAACAATGGTTTTATTATAATATCGTGCTGGTTTTTGTCAAGCAACATTGATGGTACCTGTTGATGATACCTTTCTGTAGGGCAGAAGACCCCTGTGTCTACCCTACAGCCCCAACATGCTCAGGAAGCGTCCAAGCCAATGGAGCCTATACATCTGTCGCTCAACACGATTGACCTCCCGAACAAGCTTGCTTTGGGTTTCAGCTATCCCTTGTTCGGCGATCTTTAACTTCTGGTACTCTACTCCGCCTTTAGAGATGAATTCGGCGGCCTTTTCCAGCTCGCCCTTATCGAAGAAGGTTCCGTGCATTTTGCATTTGTCGACTATTATACCAGAATGGCCCATATAATTTTTGCGCCACATAAGATCACTACATCGAGGACACTTAAAATATTTTACCTCTTCATTCTGAGATCCCTCTAATGGCCTATAGACTTTTCTCAGATTTCGCAGCTCGTCTACCGAAAAGATCTCCGGCGTCATCTCCAGTGCCTTTTTCTCATCAACATTATCAACCCATATTCCCTCACATTCGCGGCATTCATACGTCTCGGCACCGTTCAATTCCAAAGTTTTCATTTCAACGTCACATTTTGGACATTTCATCTGATCCCCCCTGTATTTCACATAAACAAGTTATATCATCTATGCGGTCTATGGTCAAGAAAGTACAATAAAAACTCTAAATAGTCAGTTCTTGGTAAATTTGCGAAAATATACATGGGCACTTTTGGGCGCTGTATGGAGCTCTGAATTGCAAAATGGGGACAGCCTCCTTTTGACCAAAAGGAGGCTGTCCCCATTTTGCAATGTAAGCAATTTTAAGGTATCCTTCATATTGAATATGCAGGGGCAAGATACGCTGTGCCTCTGCCCTAATCGAAAGGATCTACATGCTTAACCTATTTTTGCTGCTCATCACCGGTTTTTCTCTTGGAATAACAGGCGCTATGATACCCGGACCATTAACCCTCTTCACCGTCTCTGAAACTCTAAAAACTAATAAATTCGCAGGTTTCAAGACCATCTCCGGACACATTATTGTCGAAGGAATTATCATTATCCTAATATTTTCAGGCCTTCATGGTCTTTTGACTTCACGGAAATTCGTCACTATCACTTCTGTCGTCGGAGGAATCGCTCTAATGCTTATGGGTTTTCTTCTTTTCTTTAATTCAAAGAAAATGAGGCTTTCAGATCTGAAAACTGACTCGGAATTCAGCAAAGGTCTGGTTATCGGCGGCATGATCTTCAGCGCGCTAAGCCCGGGATTTATAATTTGGTGGGCAACGATAGGCGTCTCTACCCTGGCCAAGGCGGCATCTTTTGGAATAGCGGGAATATTTATGTTAATTATCGGACACTGGATAGCGGACGTAGCGTGGTATGGAACACTTTCTCTTACAGTACATCACGGCAAATCGTATCTAACGGATGTCGCGTATCAAAACATCTTAAAATTCTTCTCGTTCCTACTAACTCTGGTAGGCCTATCCTTCTTAGCCAACGGCGTGTAGGCCCTACTCTGCCTTCTCGTCAAATTCATAAGGTACGATATATTTTCCAAACTTTTATATCTACTTTTAGCCAGTTGTTATTGTTGGCTATTGCGTAAAACAAAGTCAACATCGCTATTCGTTTGTTGCCATTTTTAAACGGATGGTTTTTATCATAAGATAAAACAACACACTGACCTTAGGCAGAAACCCAGGATATAAATCCTTTCCGGAAAAAGTAACAAAAGGAGCCATTTCGACCCCTGTTATAGTTGGACCAGGATATAAGGGAGTAAATCTGCTATAATGAGGTCTCTTGAATCCCCTTCCAGGGGTACCCCTGGAGCGCGAAAGAACTGGGCGTACATCTTGGAATACTGCGGGATCAATTGTCCTGATGATAAGCCCTATATTGAATGTTTTTTCGCTCGTTACAAATGTGAAGAAGTCTACCGCAATGAATACAGATCGTATACTGACGCTCTTTTAGGATGGCTTGAATAT
>JAJRVD010000108.1 GCA_024277375.1 Candidatus Omnitrophota bacterium
AACGGAGGGGGGTATGCTTGCAGGTTAAGACTCGGACTCCTAAGAAGCCGAACTCGGCGCTAAGAAAGGTAGCCAGAGTGCGCCTTACCAACGGGATAGAGGTAACTTCGTATATACCCGGGGAAGGTCACAACCTTCAGGAACACTCGATCGTGACGATTCGCGGCGGGAGAGTTAAGGATCTCCCCGGTGTGCGTTATCACATCATAAGGGGCAGACTTGACGCTTCGGGAGTTGAAGACAGAAGGCAGAGCAGATCAAAATATGGGGCAAAAAAACCAAAACAATAATTAGTTAAAAAGTTAAAATGTTCGTAAGAGCGGCCTCCGGCCGCGAACTAAATAAAAGGACGTAGATATGAGAAGAAGAAGAGCTGAAAAAAGAGTTAATTTACCAGACGCGAAATTTAACAATGTCATGCTTGGTAAATTCATGAATATGGTCATGGAACGCGGCAAAAAATCTTTAGCCGAACATATTGTTTATGGTGCGCTTGAGACCATAAAAGAAAGGGTGAAAGATAAAGACCCTCTCGAGGTATTTAAGCAGGCCATTGATAATACTCGTCCTCTTTTGGAAGTAAAATCCAGAAGGATAGGCGGAGCGACATATCAGGTGCCCTTGGAAGTGAAACTGGATAGGGGACAGTTTATGGCCATGAGATGGATAAGAGATTTCGCGAGAAATCAAAAAGGTCGTCCAATGAAAGATAAATTGGCGGATGAGATCTTGAACGCGTACAAAAAGGAAGGACCTTCCATAAAGAAGCGCGAAGATACTCATAAAATGGCTGAAGCGAACAAGGCGTTCGCGCATTTCAAATGGTAAGAGATAGAGAGAAGGAACAATGGCAGAAACAACAGAAGGATTAAAAGGAGAAACGCGTAACAAGCGTACAGGTGACATGAAGAATATAAGAAACATAGGAATAATAGCACACATCGACGCGGGCAAAACTACCACCACCGAAAGGATACTCTATCACACGGGTAGAACATATAAGATCGGGGAAGTGCATGAGGGCACGGCGGTAATGGACTGGATGGAACAGGAACAGGAACGCGGAATAACTATAACGAGTGCCGTTACATCCTGCGATTGGCGGGATAAAAAGATAAATATTATTGATACTCCGGGTCATGTGGATTTTACCGTTGAGGTCGAACGTTCTTTGAAAGTTCTTGATGGTACCCTGGTTGTCTTTTGCGCGGTAGGCGGGGTGCAGCCTCAGACTGAAACGGTATGGCGTCAGGCTGATCGTTATGAAGTTCCAAAAATGGCCTTCATTAACAAGGTTGATCGTACCGGCGCGGATTTTTTCAAAGTGCTTATCGAGATGCACAAAAAACTAGGAGCGAATGCTACGCCGATACAGATACCCATAGGGAAGGAAGAAGATTTTCGTGGCTATATAGATCTCGTTAATTGTAAGGCTTACATGTTTGGAGAGGAAGCGGATCTTGGGGAATTGGTTGAGTCGGAGATACCGGAAGACATGAAAGAGATTACCAGTCATTGGAGACATAACCTTATAGAAAAACTCGCGGATGTTGATAGCGAGGTTGAAGAATTATATCTAATGGATGAAGGGATCTATCCGGAACAGTTAAAGGAACATATCCGCAGAGTGACGAACAAGAACCTTTTTGTGCCGGTTATGTGTGGTTCCGCGCTTAAGAATAAAGGCATTAAGTTCGTTTTGGACGCTGTTTGCGATTATCTTCCGTCACCGTTGGATGTAGCTCCACCCAAAGCGGTTAATCCTGATACTGACGAAGAGGTTCAGCTCGAAGTAGCCGACAAGGCTCCTCTTTGCGCGTATGCGTATAAAGTAATGACAGATCCATTTGTGGGAGTTTTAACATTTGCCAGGATTTATTCGGGAACAATAACATCCGGCACATATGTTTATAACTCAACTAGTGGAGTCAAGGAAAGAATAGGACAGATCGTTAAAATGCATGCCAATCAGAGAGAGATAGTGCAGTCGGCAACCGCCGGTAACATCGTGGGGCTTGTGGGCCTCAAAAAAACATCTACAGGGCATACTCTCTGCGATCAGGACGCTCCTATCGCTCTTGATAAAATAAAATATCCGGAACCTGTAATTTCCATGTCTATTGAACCTGATACCAGGGCGGATCAGGATAAACTCGGGATCGCTCTTGGTAAAATTCAATCGGAGGATCCTAGTTTTAAGGTGAGGTATAACGAGGAAACAGGTCAGACTATTGTCAGTGGAATGGGAGAACTGCATCTTGAGATAATTGTCGATAGGCTAAAAAGAGAGTTTAAGGTTGGAGCGAATGTTGGTAGTCCGCAGGTTGCGTATCGTGAAACTATAGCTAAGGAAGTAAAAGCTACCGGGAAGTTTGTGCAGCAAAGTGGTGGACACGGACAATACGGTCATGTCGAAGCGAGAGTTGAACCTTCTGAGCCTGGCGCGGGCATCGTGTTTGAGCAAGAGATAAAGGGTGGAGCTATCCCCCGGGAATACTTTAAGGCGATCGAGCAGGGGATCAGAACCGCGGCGAAGACCGGGGTATTAGCGGGGTATCCGGTCACGGATGTGAAAGTAACGATCTATGACGGATCTTATCATGAAGTTGACTCCTCTGAAATGGCATTCAGCAATGCGGGTGCCATAGTTTTCAGAGAGGGGATGCGTAAGGCGGGTCCGGTATTGCTTGAGCCTATTATGCAGCTGGAAGTGACGACTCCTGACGAGTATTTGGGGGACGTGATCGGGGATATGAACATGAGAAGAATTAAGGTTGAGCACATCGAGCAGCACGTTACGACTAAGATAGTAACCGGTGCCGCGCCGTTAGCGCAGATGTTTGGTTACGCTACAGCATTAAGAAGCTTGACACAAGGCAGGGCAACGTATACAATGGAGCCTTCTTTTTACAAAGAAGTACCTAAAAATATTATGGAGAAGATAGTTTCCGGTGAGTCTGGAGACTAGTGGTTAACTATTGTTAAAATTTTATATATATATAATAAGCGCAGAAATTAAGGAGGTAAGAAATGGCCAAGCAAAAATTTGAACGAACAAAACCGCATTTAAATATCGGAACGATAGGTCACGTTGACCATGGTAAGACAACGTTAACGGCGGCGATCACGATGTACCTGGCCAACAAGGGTCAGGCGG
>JAJRVD010000006.1 GCA_024277375.1 Candidatus Omnitrophota bacterium
TTATTGGGTGTATGGGATAATTCAATATATAGATACCGTAAAGCAACCAACAGGTGCGCCGTCTTCCCCCATGGGGGAAGAGATCAAAGAACTGGAACATGAAAGTGCCCAATTATCTTGACACTACTTATTATTGAGCAGTGTTGACAATACAACTGTTTAGTTGTATACTTAAGGAGGCGGCTGATGAGAAAATACGCGACATATTACTGTTGTCTTCCCAGTGGGAGAGCACCGGTAAGAGATTTTGTAGATACATTGGATATAGCAACATATAGAAAATTTGTTTTCAAAAAGGAGTTGTTGGAAGAATTCGGGGCAAAATTGCCACTACCGCATGCAAAATATATGGGGAATGATCTGTATGAGTTAAGATTTAAGGGCACTGATGGAGCGATCAGGGTATTTTATTTCTTTATGGAAGCTAGATCAATAATCTTTCTGCATGCCTTCGTAAAGAAATCGAGCAAAACACCTGAGAAAGAGTTAAGTGTCGCGCTTAAGCGGATCAAAAATTATTTAAAATAAAGAGGTGATCAGTATGAAGAAGCGAATAAAAGTTGATGATCATATTAAACAGAAGAACAAAGATCTATATCTAAAGGAACTCTATGAGATTGAAATAGAAAAAGCTAATATCGCGAAACTTATTATCGGATATAGATTAGAGCACGAGGAAAATCAAAGTCAACTGGCAAGAAGAGTAGGTGTTACGCAGCAGCAGATATCAAAGATTGAGAATGGAGAATTCAGTTCGATCATTACAATTGCGAAAGTATTGCTAAGGATAGGATATTTTCTGGAGATAAAGCCCGTAAAGCTGCCTAAACAAATTGCTTCTCGTTTGCTGGTTGCGTAAATAGAGTTCCATACATAATTCCCGCCCCCGGGCAGTGCATGTTCACAGCCCGGGGGTGTTTTTATTTAATACCCTCTTTCGAGGGTATTTTTTTTTGCCTTTTTTGAATGTATTTGCCCCAAAAAAGTGTCTTATACTAGTGAAGGGGCAGGATAAGGGCTTGAAAATATTTTTTTAAAAAAGGGAGGTAAGTGATGACTGAGAACGGATTTTGGAACTTATTGGCTCAGAAGCGGCAAGGTGGGTTGGTTGACGCGGTAGTGGGCAGACGTATGACTGAAGACGGGGGTATGGGGCAGATGGGGGATTATATGGAAGGCCACGCCGGGCTTCCGAAAGATTATGACAAGCTCTCGCAGGAAGAGATCATTGGTATGGGGAAGCTACTGTTTCAGAAGGATGTTATAAGGAAAACAAAAGAGATGATACTGTTATTTTTGGCCCATCAGGATTCAATGGACGCTCTGTTTTTTCTGCGGGAATATAATAAGCGTCCGGAAAAGAACTTAAGCATATTTGCTGAAATGGCTTTGAGCGAAAGCTTGATGTGGAATGGGGTGGAAGACGATAGTTGCGGGATGAAGGTGTTTTAGGGGCGAAAAGTGTGTAGCCCTGCTTGGAGGCTGTGTCGTAATTCATTTTGCGCATGGGCTGCACACAATATATTGTAGGGGTTCGATTCATCGAACCCGATATAACGGGCTTGATGAATCAAGCCCCTACATTATGACACAGCCTGTTGTCGGGAATCAGGACCAGATAAAAATGTATTTAAAGAAAAATTGATCGTAGTTACGATTTTTTGATCTTGCAGGCGAGGTCTTTTGAGAAGTCCGGGATAAGGATGTTGATTGTGTTGTTCCGGGCTGTAAGTGTATTCCGCGAGATTATCTTACCGGTGAAAGTATCCCACCATTCTATGGTGTAAGAGCCGTTATCCACGTCATATACTGTGAACGACGCGCCGGATATAGTGGATGGTTCTTTCCCGCCGGCTATACTACGCCAGTTGAATTCTTTATTTTGTATCCAAAAAATGATCTGGTCGTCTATGATCATACCTGCTACGCGAGCTTTCGCGTATTCGGTGCTTTCGTGGTTGGTAAGGGTGATCTCCTTGATCCCCAGCCAGTCTCTGCCGGTATTAGCCAGTTTTATGGTGTGAGAGCCCTGTGGAACATCAACTTCGACGATCGTGTCATAAGTACATTGGTAGATATCGTAATCCTTAAGGTATTTACTGCTTATCCACGGGCCGGTACCTCTCCCGGTGAGGAACTTTTTAGACGCGACTTCTTTGCCGTCCAGGTAAACCGCGAGGTTAGCTCCTTGTGAGACAGCGTCTACATGTATCTTTAATTTACCGTCAGTCGGCCATTCGGCGTGGATCTCTGGTTTGATCCGCATCTTTATTTTGGTCGTGCCATGCAGATAATAATTTATCATACCACCTTCGATGTCTCCGTTATTGAGTATACGGAAAGAGTTATATCGGGTATCTCCCCAGGTTTTGGCGGGATGGATGACGGTATTCGAATAAGAATCTTTACGTGTCTTGGGGGTCTCGTGTGTTACCGGTGACGTATTAGCGAAACTTATGTTGGGCGAATCCCAGTTGATGTCCTCGACGAATTTTCGTAAAGCCGCGTAGTGATAATATAAGTTCTTCCCTTTGACATAACCGGCCCACCACCAGTTTAGAGCACCGCTGAAGGATCCGGAAAAGGTAGAGGCCCATATGCTGTTATGCAAAGCTGTACCGGTTCCCGCGATATCGGTTTTTTTATCATTTTTAGATGAATCCATACCGAATTCACCGAAAAGAAGAGGTTTATTATATTTTGCAGCAAGATCTTTGTTAGTGGATAGCATGTATCCGGTAACGTCACGAGACCTGTCACCATATGTATGGCGTTGTATAATGGAGAAATCTTCAAGTTTCCAGATATCAGAGCTTTTTGCTCTTTTCTTAGTCCATGGTTTATCCAAACTTATTGTCATTAGCTGTTCATGCGGATTAATGGACTTTATATAGGAAAACATTTCCCGGGCCCAGTCGGCGGGCACGTCCACTTCGTTCCACAGTTCAAAGGCGAGTATGTTCGGTGAATATCCCCAGCGGGCTATCATATAGCGCAGACGTCTTTTATAATATTTTTTGCTTCGGGCGAGGTGAAGAAATCCTCCGGTTCTTTGCAGGGGCCGCCATTTGCTTTGTTGTACGGGTTTTTATTCCATGTGCCTTCGTTCCAGGTGCCGCTTCTCTTCATAAGTGTGCCATAGGAATCAAATACAAGTATAACATATATCCCATACGCTTCAGCCAACTTAAGTATTTTGTCTACTTTTCTGCAGTCCGTTCTATTGAAGTCTCCTATTTTTTTGTCTTCTACACGAAGCGTCCAGTGAGAGTTTAGCCATATACGCGTTAAATTGCATCCGTTTTCCTTAAGAGATGAAAAATAGTTTTTATATACTGAAACATTATTTTCAGTGACCCAGGCGATATTATGTCCCAGGCCGAAAAATGTCTTTCCCGAATCAAAGACAAGGTAATAAGGATTATTTTTGCTTCTGCGTATAAAGCCCGCCCCGGAGCTATAAGTCGCACGGAAAGAATAATGCGGGGACGTAATCGTTTCCTCGGGTGTTTTTAATCGCGCATAATATGAATACTCTCCGGTTAGAGTAGGAGTGTACCGAACTTTCCATTTATTGCCGCTTCCGGTAAAGAAGGCCGGTACAGTGTGAGAAACTCCCCCGGGGGTAGCTATCTCAGCGCTCAGGTCGACTTGAGCCGCGTCATATTTATTGCCCTCCGTACCCGAGAGGGTAATATCCATAACCAGCTCTTTATATTGTTCGATCGTGCTCTGTTTTACTGAGACATTTATTATGGCGGGAGAGGCAGAGGCAATGTGTGCCGGGAAAAATAGAGACAGTAAGATACCCATGACTGAGATACCCATGATGTTGAGTTTAAATTTCATAATATCTGCTTACATTCACTAGTACTAACACCATTATAGTATACTCGTTGTATAGACCAAAAACAAATGTGAAGGGGTGGTGGGCTTTATGCTCAAATCAGAACCCGGGGTCCGGTAAAGGTTCATAATTAATATCGGACACAGAAAGAGCGTGTATAGAAGAAAAAATAACGGATTAAATCTTGTGTTTTTGTATTCATAGGGTAAACTAACAACATTGTTATTTATTATTATGTCTTATCATTTTGGTTGTGAATACGTGGAGGGTGAATGTTGGATATTAGAAAACCTATTATTGTAGTAGATGATGAACCGGGTACATGTGAATTTATTAAAGCATTCTTAGAAGACCGTGGGTATACTGTGTTTGCGGGACATAATGGGCAAGAAGGGCTTGACCTTATTAGAGAGAAATCTCCTGAGTTGATACTACTCGATATTAAGATGCCCGTTATGGATGGTATTGAGGCTTTGGGAATACTTAGAGAGAACGACCAGGTAACGAAGGTTGTTATCATAACCGGTGTTGAGGACGGCGATCAAATAGAACAGGCCAAATTATTGGGTGTAAGCTGTGTGCTTAAGAAGCCTCTTCAACTTATGGAGCTAGCCAAGGTGTTGTTAGAGATCTAAAGATATGTCTACACTAAATCTAAATTATTTTTTCTCAGCACTGTTAACCGCCGTTACAACATTTGTTTTGGCGATCTTTGTTCTCTCAAGAAATCCTAAGTCCAAAGTTTACAGGACATATTTCCTTTATACCATCTGTATATCTATATGGAGTATTCAATACGCTTTTATGCCCGTAGTCAATAATCGCTCGACTGCGGAATTGCTCGCGCATGGCCTTCATTACGGCGTGGGGTTCATATGCGTATTTTTTGTCCATTTTATATTCAACCTGCTTGATACGAAAAAAAGTAAAATACGTATCGTGATGTGGCCACTGTATATTATAGCCTGTCTGTTCGCGGCAACGGTGCATACTGAATATTTGGTAAGTGGAGTTACGTTCAAGTTTGGCTTAAAATATTTTGTAGAGCCGGGTCCATTATACTTGCCGTATGTATCATTTTTGCTGGCATGTGTAGGGTATGGGCTTATCGAACTCCTTATCGGATACAGAAGAGCCCGGCCTGAAAGACGTAACCAGCTGAAATATTTGTTTTACAGTACGCTGGTAGGATATATAGGAGGCGCGGCTAATTTCGCGCTTGTTTTTGACTTTAAGTATCCGTTCTTTCCATACGGGACATATGCCGTTCCGCTTTATGTGGCTATTGTAGCTTATGCTATTATTCCGTACCGGCTCATAGATATAAAGGTATATTTGTCCAGAGCCATTGTCGTCGTGTCGGTTTTTCTGGGAACTATGTTTGTGGCTTTGTGGACAACATTTCTAAGTAAGCGGTTCCTGGTGTGGACTATCGGAGACAATTGGTGGTATGCGCCGCTCATAGGATCAATGGTGCTTATGGCGTGCGGATATGCACTTAGCCTTCACATTGTAAAGGGGATGGATAAGCGGAGGCTTTCAAAGTTAAGTGAGGCCAGAGAAGCATTGGAAATAAGCGGAAGGGGTATGATAGAGATAGATAGTACACGTCGTCTGGCAAGGATAATACCCAGATATTTAACGATGTTCTACCTGAAAAAATTAAGGGTAAGGATAAGCCATGCTACTATATTCCTACAGGATAAAGAAACCGGTGAATTTATTCTCGAATCAAGTGCCGGTGAGGAAAAATTTCGTAAGGGTAGGATAATATCTAAAGGCCATCCCTTAAACATATGGTTTACCGAGAAACGCACTTTCTTTCTTGATGAACATATCGCTAAACGTCATGATATGGATGTTCTGAAGTACGAGGATATAGACTACTGGATGTCCAACGAAGGGCTTCTTAAGAGAGATGACGAACTACCGTTTCTTCTAAAACGCCTTAAAAAAGAGATGGATGAACTTAAGGCAACCGTATGTGTCCCCAGTTTTTATAAGAACAAACTTGTGGGTTTTCTGCTTCTGGGCCATAAGAGCCACGGATTATATAACGAGCAGGAACTCGATATATTTGCACTGTTAGCGGCAAGCGCGGCCGCCGCGTTCCGAGGCGCACAGCTTGCCGATAAGCTCAGGGAAACTCAGACTAATCTGGTGGCATCAGAAAGGTTAGCCGCTATAGGCCGTCTTGCAACTAGCGCCAAACACGAAATAAATAACCCTCTACAGGGTATATACGGTGGGTTCAATCACGCGCTTTCAATGCTGGAAGACGTAAAAGACGGTTTTTACGCTCCACGCGAGCGTATAAGAGCTCTCTACTGGCAAATAAAACAGTTGGCTTCCGAATGGGAAGATAACGCTCTTACAGGTAAGCTATCCGTAATAGATAATCTTCTTTCTAAACTCGAATCAAGGTCGGAGTCGGATAGAGCGTTCAGAGAACAACTTGAAGATACGGGAGACGAGATCTCGGAACTCAGAGACGCTTTTGAAGAACTTATCAATGAAACCGATGATGAAGATGTAAAAGACAAAGCTGACGAGATAGCATACCTGTTGGGAACGGTAACGAAGATGATGGATAAGATAAGGAATATGGATGGAGCTTTAACCGGAGCCCTTAACGAGGGGTTTGAAAGTGCCCAGAGGATAAGTCAGGTTATCGACGCTATGTATAATCTTCCCAAAGAACTGGATAAAAAATTGGGGCCACTTGACGTAACTACGCTTATTAACTCAAGTTTTGAGTTTGTAAAATATCAGACCTATTGGGAAAACCTTACCGATACGACCACTATAATAGAGATCCCGCCGGGTCTTCCCAAAATAAAAGGATATACTAACCGATTGGTCAGCGTGTTCTCTAACCTTATAATAAACGCGTATCAAGCCATGACAGATGACGGTGTGACTTCTACCAGACAGAGGATAATACGGACGGTTGCGGAAGTTGATTCCCGAGACTCATCATTTCTGGAGATAAGGGTATCAAATAAAGGTCCGGCTATACCCGAGGAGTCACTAAAAAATATATTTGAGCAGGGGTTTACTACAAAGGAGAAAAGTTCAGGGCTGGGTCTGCATATATGTAAGATACAGGTAGAGGAATTCAATAACGGAGCTATCAGCGCACGCAACATACCGGATTTTGGCCCCGAATTCAAGGTAAGGCTACCTATATGGAAAGAGGGGGTGCAATATGATGAGAAGACTTCTCATAGTAGACGATGAAGAGATGATAGTATCTCAGATGGAAAGGATGTTTTACGATAAGTTCAGGGTTTTTACGGCTAATTACGCAGGTCAGGCAGTAGAAGTTCTTAAGGATGGGAAGATAGACATAGTTATACTAGACATAAAGATGGGCCCGTTCTCCGATAGAAGCGGCCTGAAAGTACTAGAAAAGCTTCGGGAAAACAATAAAAACACCGAAGTTATAATAGTAAGCGCGATAGATGATCAGGAAGTTATCGATCAAGCCCACCGACTGGGTATAAGCATATACCTAAGAAAGCCGTTTCACCCGAACGTTCTCACCCGAGAAGTCGAGAAACTAGTCTCGTAGGAGTGCTTCCACTGTGTCATTCCCGAACGTTTTTGTCGGGAATCTATTATAAGACCTACTCAAAAAATTCACCCAAAAATTTGACTAAAGCTAACTTTGTCATTATACTTAACGTACTGACCAGCATACACCAACTTGTATAGGAATAGAGTAAGCTATTGCATCTTGTATTAAACGGTATCAATTCATAACAATTTGTTTCGCGCCGCAAACACAGTGTCATCCCGACCGAGCGGAGCGAGTCGAGGGATCTAAACAATGCTAATAAACTACATATCATACATACAAAACATGATAAGACATATCAATCCGTATCAATTAGTAACAGTTTACGGTAAGGAGTCATAAGGAGTAGTAAGATGGGGAATTCAGTAATGACAATAGACGAAGTAGCTGACTACCTGAAAATGAAGGTTGTCACGATCTATAAACACGCCCAGGTGGGAAAGATCCCCGCCTTTAAGGTAGGTTCCAAATGGCGGTTTAAACGCGAGACGATCGATAAGTGGATAGAGAAGCAGGAGGAGAAGGGGAAACAATAACAGGGACTGTCCCAAGCGAACGAAGTGAGCGCGTGGACTGTCCCATTGGAAAATATATGAACAAACGCATAGTAATTACAGGAATAGGCGTATTGGCATCGACCGGTATCGGTAAGGAAGCCTTCTGGGGAGCACTTAAAGAAGGTACTTCCGGGATGAAACCGGTTACGTTGTTCGATACGTCTAATCTGGGAAGCCACCTTGCGGGTGAAATATCAGATTTCGATCCAAAGGAGATACTTGGCAACAAGGGCCTGCGCAATCTGGACAGAACCACGCTTCTGGTTCTATGCGCTTCAAAACTGGCACTGGATGACGCGAAAATAGAAGCGCCTATTTCAGAAGAAGATACGGATTATTTCGGTGTATCCTTAGGCTCAACCATGGGCAGTGTATGGTCAATAAGCGAATTCGATAAAACAGCCCTTAGGGAAGGACCGCGCGCGGTCAATCCGGCACTCTTCCCGAATACGGTAATAAACTCCCCGGCAAGCCAGATATCCATAAAATTCAACATACAGGGGTTTAACACTACTATATCAACCGGGTTCTGTTCAGGGATAGATTCAATATATTACGCGATGAACATGATAAATTTGTATGAATACAATACGGTTTTATCCGGTGGGGTTGAAGAACTTTGCGAGCAGACATACAAAGGTTTTCACAAAATAGGCAATCTATCCGGCTCGAAAGCCGGCAATGAAGAAATAAACTGTCCGTTTGACAAAAGACGGAACGGGTTGATGTTCGGTGAAGGCGGATCGATATTTATTTTAGAGGAACTGGAACATGCCAAAGCAAGGAATGCGCATATTTATGGGGAAATACTTGGCTATGGTACATCATTCGATCCGAAGTCGAACAACATATGCAGCCCAAAAGCTGAAGGAGCGACCGAAGCCATAAAATTAGCGCTAGAAGACGCCGAAACAAGTCCGGAAGAGATTGATTATATCGCGGCTACCGCGAACTCAACTTTAGATTGCGATATCATGGAAACACGAGCCGTTAAAAACGCGCTTGGCAAAAAAACTGAGGGAATACCTATCAGCAGTATAAAGTCCATGATAGGTGAGACATTTTCAGCATCGGGCGCGATGAACCTGGCGGGAAGCTTATGTTCGCTTCAGGAAAATTTACTCCTTCCGACAATAAATTATGAAAAACGTGACAGAAGATGTGATCTGGATTACGTGTCCAACGAGGCAAGAGAGGCGAAGATCAATAAAGTTCTGGTAAATTCGTTCAGTCCGACCGGAGCAAACTCGGCATTGGTGATAGGGAGATATGAGTAATATATTCATTACAGGAGGAACAGGGTTTTTAGGGTCGGAGTTGATATATGAGATCCTATCTTCATCCAATGATAACATATATGCATTGGTAAGGGGAGATAGCCAGGAAGAAGCGGAGACTCGTCTTATAACTGTATTAAGGAAAGCTATTGAACCTGAGATTCTTGATAAGGAAAAGAAGGATCGTATTAGAGTTTGTTTAGGGGATGTAACTCAGAAAGATCTTGGTTTAAAACTGGATGTGTTGGATCAATTAGCAGAGAGGATAGATGTTATATATAATAGTGCCGCATTGACGAACTTGAATTCTCCCTGGGGAGAGGTTAAAAAAGCTAATGTGGACGGTACCAAAAATGTTTTGGAGTTTGCCATTTTATGTAGAAAAAAAGGCCAACTTAAGAAAGTAAATCATATAAGCACTGCGTATGTAGTTGGTACAAAAGTATGCACTTTTATGGAAAATGATCTGAACGTAGGTCAGAAATTCAATAATACTTACGAGCGAAGCAAATACGAAGCGGAAAAACTGGTACATAAATATAGAAAACGCGATTTAGATATAGATATCTTCAGACCGAGTATAATTCTGGGTAGATACAAAGATGGAAGGACAACTAATTTAAAAATGTTTTATCAGCCATTGCATTTTTTTGCATTAGGACTTTTTGATAAAATCCCGGCTTTGAACAATAGTAAGGCAAATCTGATAAATGTGGATATTGCGGCAAAGGTCATATGTCAAATATCCTCTGCGGCGGAAAATAAGAATGGGACATATCATGTTGTATCACCTACTGCGACATCTTTTAATCGTATTTTAGAAATGGCAAGTGATTATTTTGGATTCAAAATACCAAATTTTGTCACACCTGATAATATTAACATGGGCAAAGAATATTCTGTTGTCAGACGAAGGATGATAGAGCCATATGTTCCATATTTTAGCTATCAAACGGTATTTGATCTGACGAATACAAAAAAGGCTTTGAAAGATAATTTCGATTTTCCGGAGTTTGACGAGAAAAACTTTAAAAATCTATATGGATATTGCGATTCAATAGGATTTATTAAGAGAAAAGAGGGAAATGTTGTTGTCAAATAAAGTCGCGATAGTAACGGGTGGTTCTCGTGGTATTGGTAGGGCCATTGTTGAGGCATTTGCCGCAGAGGGGGCAAGTGTTGCGTTCAATTATCTTAAAAGTGAAGACAAAGCTGTTGCGCTAAAAGAACAGATAGAGACGCAGGGTGGAAAAACTCTAATATTCAAGCGGGACGTGAAAAACCTGGATGCCATGAAAAAGATGGTAGAGGGAGTGAAAAAGGAATTTGGAAGATTAGACGTTATTGTAAACAATGCCGGAATATTGAAGGATAAAGCCTTAATGCTCATGGAGGAAGACGACTGGGGAGATGTAATATCTACAAATCTGTCCGGTACGTTTAATCTCGCTAGAGCCGCTATTGTAACTTTTTTGAAACAAAAAGCCGGCAATGTGATCAATATTACTTCTGTTGCCGGAATAACGGGCATGGCAAGACAGACGAATTATTCGGCGAGTAAAGCGGGCGTTATAGGGCTCACAAAAGCATTGGCCAAAGAAGTAGGGCCATATAATGTACGAGTAAATGCGATCGCTCCCGGTTATACGGATACAGATATGGTCCAGGGGCTAAAGGATGATTTCAAAAAGAAAGTTTTAGAAATGATACCATTGGGAAGATTCGGAAAAGCCGAGGAAGTAGCAAAAGCAGCGGTATTCTTAGCCTCGGACGAATCAAAATATATAACAGGCCAAGTGATTACAATAGATGGCGGCTTGTCCATGTAACAATAATATGTCATCCCGATAGAAGAGAGTGAATTGTCATCCCGAGCGAGCGAAGCGAGTCGAGGGATCTCGTACCAGAATAAGGAGGAAAAATGTCAGAAGTTGATATGAATGCTTTAGAGGATGAGATCAAGGGTATTGTTGTAGAGATCATAGAGGTCGAGCCGGAAGAAGTAACGGCTGAGGCAGACTTCGTAGAAGAACTAGGGATGGATTCTATGCAGGCACTTGAGATCATGGCGGCGATCGAAAAGAAGTATAAAGTGCAAATACCGGAGGACTACCTTGGAAAGATAGTGAATTTTTCATCGTTGCTGAAGATTTCAAATGAAATAATAAACGGGAAATAAAACCATGCAAAGACGTGTTGTTGTGACAGGACTAGGAGTAGTAAGTTCCATAGGAATTGGAAAAGAGACTTTTTGGAAGAATCTTATTTCAGGGAAATCGGGAATAAGTGAAGTTACTTCATTCGATACGTCGAAATATGAGGTACATAGAGGAGGAGAGATTCGATTTTTTGATCCTACAGACTATATTCCTCGCAAAAAAATAAAAGGTATAGCAAGAGCATCGCAATTTGCTATTGCGGCATCAAAATTGGCACTTGATGATGCGGTTCTGAGTAAAGAAGTTATCTCAAAAGGGAACACCACAGTAGCAATTGGAACAACAATGGGTGAAGGTGGAATGATAGAAGAGATCGATCGGCATTGGTCAAAACGTGGAGAGGATGACGTTTGGGGAATAACGATATCTAAATATCCATGTAATGCGATCTCGGATAATGTAACTCGAGCGTTAGGAACAAAGGGTACGAGTTGTGTTGTGCCAACCGCATGTGCAGCCGGAAATTATTCGATAGGTTTTGGTTTTGATATGATCCGTCAGGGAGTGGCAGATCGTGCTCTAGTTGGCGGTGCAGATCCTTTTTCGAGAATAGGGTTTACGGGATTTGGCAGGCTTTATGCGATGTCTCCGGATGTGTGTCGCCCCTTTGATAAAAACAGGAAAGGTATGATGGTAGGAGAAGGTGCCGGGATTTTGTTGCTAGAAGAATTAGAGTCCGCAAAGGCGAGAGGTGCTACCATATATGCTGAAGTTTTGGGGTACGGATTAAGTTGTGATGCACAGCACATGACAGCCCCACAGGTTGTGGGTATAACGAAAGTCATAGAGAGAGCTATAAAGATCAGTGGGGTAAATAAGGCGGATGTTAGTTATATTTGTGCCCATGGGACTGGCACCCCAGCGAACGACAAAACAGAATGTGAGGCTATTAAAACTGTTTTTGGGGAGGCAACAAGTAAAATTTCCATTAGTTCCATAAAGTCTATGTTGGGACATACGATGGGGGCAGCAAGTGCTATAGAAGCAATTGCTTGCTGTTTGGCGGTCAAGAACGGGATTGTTCCCCCAACTATTAATTTTGAAGAGGCTGATCCTGTATGTGATATAGATTGTGTGCCCAATAAAGCAAAAGAAAAACAGGTGAAGGTGGCACTAAATAACTCACTAGCATTTGGTGGCAATAATGCGTGTGTTGTTCTTAAGGGATACGTGTAGAGGGATAATGGATTTATTAAATTTAATGATGACGCGTAGGACAATAAGGCAGTATGGAGAAAAAGATGTTCCCATGAGCTGTCTTAAAAAAATTGTAACTGCTGGTGAATGGAGTCCTTCTGTCCATAATATTCAGCCATGGCGGTTTATTGTGGTTCAGAATAAAAATACTATAAAAAAATTAAGTAAAATATTATCTGAGAAATCTAAAGAATTATTGTCTGGATTTAATATTATCGTTAAAGAAACTGCAAAGTTGTTGCTAAATGCTCCTGTTGTTGTTGTTGTTTATAATTCATGTGAGTTGTCTGAAAGGGTTAAAAAATTCGAAGAGCCATACTACGGAATTACAAGGATCTCAGAGTATGAAAGCGTTGCTGCCGCCATAGAAAATATGTTATTAATGGCACATTCATTAGGGCTTGGAACAGCTTGGTTGACTTCTCCGCTTTTCTGTGAAAAGGAGATAAGCGATTTTTTTTCCGCGGAAGGAACATTGCTTGCACTTATGACAATTGGATACCCTAAATTTGGAGAAAAAATAAAAAGGAAGAACCGCATCAATAATAGTGTGGTGTTTTATGAAGACGTTAAAGGCAAATAAATATGAAGCTGTGATTGTTGGAGCTGGCATTGGGGGCTTAGTGTGTGGGTGCTATCTAGCCAAAGCCGGGGTGAAAGTTCTCATTGTGGAAAAAGGGGACAAGCCTGGAGGATGTTGTACTTCATTCAAAAGAAATGGGTATAAATTTGATGTTGCAGTGCATTATTTGGGAAGTTGTAGAGAAGGAGGAAAACTTAATATAATTTTGCGAGATTTGTCATTGGAAGAGAGATTGGAATTTAAGCGTATCGATCCAGCCGATACAATTATTATGCCAGATCACAAGGTTTTAATACATGCAGACTACAAGCTAACAAAGGAAAGTTTCAAGGGAGAGTTTTATGCTGAACGGGATAACATAGAAAAGTTTTTTGCTTTTGTGTGCCAAAGTAGTATCTATGAGATTTACAAGAGAACTTTTGATTGCAGTTTTCTTGACCTGTTAAACGAGTTTTTTTCAGATAAAAAATTAAAAGCTACTATTTCTGTGCTTCTTGGGAATGTCGGATTGCCGGCATCTATGACACCAGCTTTATCTGCCTCCATATTATTTCGAGAATATATCTGTGATCCTGGATACTATCCAGTCGGGGGGATTCAAGCGTTCCCTGATTTGCTTGCAAAGCGATTTTCGGAATATAAGGGTGAATTACTTTTGGGGGAAGAGGTCAAAAGTATTGATTGTAAAAATGGACGAGTAACGGGTGTTCGCCTAGGCAGTGGAGTTTTTGTAGAAGCTGACAATGTCGTTTCTAATGCAGACGCGACTAGAACATTCAATAAGATGCTTGTTTCTGTGGGTAAAGTTATGGATTTGAAATTTAAAAAGCTCAAGCCATCTGTTTCTCCTTTTGTTTGTTATTTAGGCGTTTCTGCTGAGAATAACAATATGATTGGGGCAGGATCTACTACTTGGCGTTTTAAAACATACGAAGTCGATAGATGTTATAAGAACCCAATAGACCCTAGGATCTCTTCGGATCTTGAATATTTAATTATTACATTACCTTCAAAAGTTTCAGAAGTAGGCAGAGGTGGTGTGTTAAGCGCAGGCGGGGCGCGTATGATAGTCGGTGTAAAAGCATGTGATAATCAAATTTGGGAAGAACAAAAGCACGAGTTTTCTCAGAGACTAATTAGTGGGTTGTCGGAATTTATGCCCGAGGTAGCTCAAAATATTGAATTTATTATAACAGCGACTCCTTATGATTTTGTCAGATACACATATAATCGTGATGGTGCAATGTATGGTTGGGCAGCAATAAAAGAACAACTCAAAAAAGAAATCTGTCCACAAAAAACACATATTGAAAATTTATTTCTTGCAGGCCATTGGTCTACGAATGGATTTGGACAAAGCGGTATTCCTGGGGTTGCATTGTCGGGAAAAGATGCAGCTAAACTAGTTTTAGAGAGTAAGAACTCATTAAAAGGATTATAAGTATGACATTGTTTGGCGTTTCTGCCTTATTAACAGGGGTTACGAGTTTAGGCATGGGTGTTTTTGTCTATTTTAATGGTAGGAATAAAAAATTAAATGCGATTTGGCTAGGAGTTACTTCTGGCGCAGCTATATGGGGTTTTGGGAGTTTAGTAGCAACTCAAATATCCGATTATGGACTGTCTATGTTATGGTGGAAATTTGCATATGTTGGTGTTATTCTTACCCCGGTGTTTTTCTTTCACTTTATTTGTATCTTTCTTGAATATAATTTGAAGATGTTAATCAGAATTACTTACTTGTTGGCTGCGGTGTTCGCGATCTTCAATATCTTTTTCGAAAAATTATTTTTAGGAGGCATTAATTTTGTTTTTGAAAGTCTGTATTGGTTCGGACCGCCGGGCATTGTCTATAATTTTTTCTATGTGCTTTTCTATTTACTGCTAAACCTTTTTTCTTATTATCTTCTGTTCCGGAAAATGCGTACATCCTCTGGGTTGGAGCGAACTCAAATGTTGTATTTTATTGTTGGGTCCGGAGTGGGATGGTTGGGATCAGAGGGGTGTTTTCCTATAGGATGGAATCTTAATGTCTATCCAATAACCAATTTCCTCGTTGTGCTATATCCTATTATTCTAGGCTATGCTATTGTGCGTCATCAGCTGATGGATATTACAGTTATTGTTAAAAAGACGCTTGTTTTTGCCGGTCTTTTTGCTGCATCTTTTGGGGTGTTTGTTAGCTTTGCGTATTTAGGTGCTGCTGTTTTTGAAAACATTGTCAACAACCGGTGGATAGCGTTGATACCGTCAGTCTTTGTAATAGTGCTGATACTACGTCCATTAGAGAATTTCCTTGTTAATGCTACAGATAAGTTTTTATTCCAGAAGAAATACGATTACAGGGAACTTTTAAGAACCTTCTCGAATGAAGTTTTGGCGGTTTTAGACCTTAATACGCTTGTTAATATTACGGTAAACAAGCTTGTTGAGGTAGTTAAATTAGAGAATGCCGCTTTATTGCTTTACGATAAAGGTAAAGAAAAATTTCGCATGGTAAGTTCAGGGGGGCCCGAAGCAACTGAATACATATTGGATGTAGGGGAAGGGTTTATTAGGGATATTCAAAAAAGCGGAAGATATGTTTTGCGTGAAAACCCAGATCGCAAAAATGATTTAAGTGAGGATATTAAACAAAAGTTCGATGAATTGAAAGCGGAAGTCCTTATACCTTTGACGCATCGTGATGAGTTGGTGGGGGTTTTATCTTTGGGTAAAAAGAAATCTGATGAGGAATTTACGCAGGATGATATCGCTATACTTTTACCGCTTGCCAAAACGCTGTCGATAGCTATTACTAACGCGCAATTGATCGAGGAGCTGTCTGTCGCGCATGCTCAGTCGGCACAAAGGGAGAAAATGGCTGTTATCGGGACACTTTCGGCGGGGATAAACCATGAAATATGTAACCCCTTGGGTATAGCTCGCGGACAGTGTGAGATGTTCCTTTTGAATCTGAAAGACGGGATATATAAAAATAAGACGCATGAAGAGCTTATAGAGAAGGCACAGGAAATAATGCAGAAAGTCATACATGAGACAGATAGAGCTACTGTTATTACACGAAAACTTTCTTCTTTCGCTAAGCCGGCAAAAGGCCTTACCGAAGGTGATGTTCATGTCGGGGATGAGTTGAACGAGGTTGTGGGGCTTGTGGAACATGACCTTAAGCTGGATAATATAAGAGTGATATCAAAGATCGCTAAGGATACACATCCGATCTCGGCGGACCGCAAACAGTTGCAGGAGATATTTTTTAATATAGTGAGGAACGCGGCGCAGTCTATTGAAGGGAAAGGTACAATTACTGTAAGTGCTTTAAATTCCGGTAGTTCGGTTTATGTTGACATAAAAGATGATGGTATCGGTATGAATAAGGAACATATGTCGCAGATATTTAATCCGTTCTTTACCACAAAGGAGCCGGGCCAGGGTACGGGTTTGGGGCTTTTTATTGTTAAGCAGATAGTTGAGAAGAATAACGGACATATCTCGGTGGATAGTGAGCCGGGCAAGGGAACCGTTTTTCATTTAGTGTTTGACGCGCATAAAGGGAGCAAGAATGAAGAAGCCAAGAATATTGACGATAGATGATGAGGGTAGTTTTACGGAAATGTTGAAGCAGTATTTTGAGCCAAGGGAATATGAGATAAATACCGCCGGTGATGGGGATGAAGGTCTTGAGAGGTTAAAGGAACGGCGATATGACGTTGTTCTTCTTGATTTTAAGATGGCGGGGCTTAGCGGAGAAGAGGTTATTAAGGAGATAAATCAGCTGTATCCCGGAACAAAAACCATTTTTATTACTGCTTATACTAATTCGGGGAAAACCAAAACCCAACTTTTAAAAGAAGGCGCGTATGCTTATGTTGAGAAGCCCATATCCAGTCTTAAGGATCTTGAGGATCTGGTGAATGAGGCTGCTAATTCGGAGGTAAAGGAGGAAATATAATGGTAAAACTGCTTGTTGTGGATTATCAAGTTGATATTTGCGATTTTGTTAAGAGTTTTTTCAAGGATAGAGGGTTTGAGGTGTTTGTGGCACATGACGGAAAAGAGGCTTTGAGTGTTATCGAATCAACCGGATCGGATATAGTCTTATTGGATATGAAGATGCCTGTTATGGACGGAATGACGACGCTTAAAGCGATGCGTACAATGGACTTGGACACGAAAGTTATTATGGTGACCGCGATTGAGGATACGGATCTTGCCGAAGAGGCAAAGCATCATGGTGTGGTAGAATATATTACTAAACCGCTTCTTCTCGAGCAGTTAGAGAGGACGGTTATGACGGTGGCTGAGCAGATTAAGATGGCGGGATAAAGGATAGGAGAGTATATGACTGCAGATAATAATTGGTTGAAATTACAGGATTGGATCGTTGAGAAGGTAAATAGTACCAATGGCGCGCTTATCCCGATGGACAGCGAGAATATGGTCCAGAGGGAAGGGCCGGAGAAGGACTATCAGTTCTTTCTTGAAAATGCCTCACGTACTATGATCCGTTTCAAAAAGCCGGAACGCCTTATCAGGATGATAGTAAGGATCATTGATGAGCAGGTAAAAGTTTCACATACGGCCATGTTGGTTCGTCGCAAAGGGAACGATTATTTTACGCTTATCGACAGTAAAGGCTCCGAAGGGATGAAGATACCCGTTGGATTTATTCGTCTTACGTTCGAGAATTCACTTATCCGGTTTTTTAACGAAAGGCATAACTTCAAATTGTCGGATACGGGGGCGGTAGATTATAAAGAAGTTCTTAATCTGATCCAGCGTGACGAGACATTCAGGAAAGATAAAGAGCTCTCAACCTTAGCGTCTATGACGCTCAAACAAATGGAACTTTTAAAAGCTAATTTTTGTGTGCCCATATATTATAAAAAGGAGCTTATCGGTGTATTTGTATTGGGTAAAAAGCTATCTAACCGGAAGTTCTCAAGGCAGGAAATAAGCTTTTTTACTACTTTAGCCAATGACGTAGCTATGGCGCTTTCTAACGCTCAGCTTATTGAGGATCTCCAGGAGAAAATATACGAAGTACATAAACTTTATGAAAGAGAACACAGGATATTTATACATACGGCTATTTCATTAGCGGCCGCTATTGATGCCAGGGATCCTTATACACACGGTCATACGGAGCGTGTTACTCAATATTCTCTGGCTATAGCCGAAGAACTTAATGAGATACCCGAAGCCGAAGAGTATGGTAATTTTAAGGAAACTTTGCATATTTCGGCACTTTTGCACGATGTAGGTAAAATCGGTGTTCCCGACAGTATATTGAACAAGAAAAGTGCGCTTACCAAGGTAGAGTACGAAAAGGTTAAAGAACACTCCAATACGGGAGCGGCGATACTTTATCCGATCAGGGAGCTTGGTGATATAGCGAAAGAGGTACGCGCTCATCACGAGAAATATGACGGTACAGGTTACCCGGATGGTTTGAAGGGATCGGAAATACCGTTTATCGCCAGAATAATAGCTGTAGCGGATACATATGACGCTATAACGAGTGACAGGCCGTATCGCCAGAAGAAGATGTCAGAAGTGGCTGTGCAGGTCGTAAAAGATAATTCGGGGACGCAGTTTGATCCGATAATCGTGAGCGCGTTCCTTTTGGCGTATCGCAAAGGTAAGTTGTTGCAAGGCGCGTGAGGTATCATGCAATATATGCCCTTACCAGGTCCGTTCGGTTTTCTCCAGCGGAAAACCTCTCTCGACGATTCGTTCGAAACTTTTAAAAAAGGGACTGTCCTGAGTGGACTGTCCATTTTTTAAAAGACCAAGCTTTCTCACTCATCGACGGCCTGTACAGGGCACATATTGCATGATTAATTTTAATTTGGAGAGGTAGGGATGGTGATAGTGAAAGTGGTTCCTTCCTTGAGTTTGCTCTTAGCGTCTATCTTTCCGCTGTGTTTTTCAATTATTCCATGAACAACGCTCAGGCCGAGGCCTGTTCCGGTGTCTTTTTTTGTGAA
>JAJRVD010000007.1 GCA_024277375.1 Candidatus Omnitrophota bacterium
AGAGATTAAGCGGATAACAATCCGCAGTTATCGTGAATCTTGCGAAGCGATTGATGATATTATTCGATATTATGAGATTGCTGCGTCGCTCCTCGTAATGACGTCGGGGGGAGCGTTACTGAGATTAATTGCGACACAGTCTGCATGCCGTGCCCCCACAGTTGTATACACACAAAGGTGAAGGAATTCCAATGATAGTATTGACCGGCGGCGCTGGATTTATAGGAAGTTGTTTTCTCAGGAAGCTTAATGATGAAGGGCTTGACGACATTATAGTTGTTGACCATCTAAACGATTCCGAGAAATGGCACAACCTTTCGGGTAAAAAATTTCGTGACTATATCCAAAAGGACGACTTTTTGAATATGGTTCTTGAACACAAGCTGCCAACACCAAAAGCTATTGTCCATATGGGCGCGTGCAGTTCTACCACACTTACCGACGCCGACTATTATCTGAAGAACAACTATGGATATTCTAAAACGCTCGCAGAATGGGCGCTTTCGAAAAAGGTACCTTTTCTGTACGCTTCTTCCGCGGCAACGTACGGTGACGGTGAGAATGGATACTCCGATAATGAAGAAGGTCTGATAGGATTAAAACCCCTTAATCTGTACGGATATTCTAAACATCTTTTTGATCTATGGGCCCTCAACAACAGTCTTTTGGATAAAGTAACGGGGCTTAAATTTTTTAATGTTTTCGGTCCTAACGAATATCACAAAGAGTCCATGATGAGCGTGGTATGTAAAGCTTTTCCGCGCCTTCGCGATGAAGGCCGCATAAGTCTTTTTAAATCCTACAAAAATAAATATAAAGACGGCGAACAAAAAAGAGATTTTATTTATGTGAAAGACGCCATAGAGGTTATGTATTACTTCTTCTGTAACCCGTCAAAAACCGGTATTTTTAACTTGGGGACAGGGCAGTCTCGGAGTTGGAATGATCTGGCTAATGCGATGTTTTCCGCCTTGGACAAAAAGCCCGTTATTGATTATGTGGAAATGCCGGAAACCTTAAGAGAAAAATATCAGTATTTCACCGAAGCGGACATGGATAAACTCCGCCAAGCGGGTTGTGATTTAGCCTTTCTATCTTTAGAGGATTCTATTAAGGATTACGTAGGATATCTCGACAAGAAAAAACACTTATAAGCTGTTGTTCAGTTGTCTGTCATTCGGCGTGAGGCGAAGATCGCACTCAGTGTCATTCTGAGCGAATGAGAACCATCCCTCACTGTCATCCTGAGCGAATGAGAACCATCCCTCACTGTCATCCTGAGCGAGGCCCGTAGGGCCGAGTCGAAGGATCTCTTTAAGATATTTTTGTGAATTCCTTTGTTTTGGGGTCGAATATTGTAATAGTATTCCTGCCGCTATTCTTCGATTCATAAAGAGCGTGATCTGCCGCGCTTATGAAATATTCCAATTTATATTCCGATACACCGTCATAGTAAGAAAGGCCCATACTTATTGTGAGAGTTATCTGTTTATCGTCGACATCAATTTTTGTATGCTCAATTTTATCTTTGATCCTGGTTGCTACTTCAAGTGCCTGGTCTGTGAGTGATTTGAGTCGCGTAACAACGCTCTTAGCTTCTTCCAGGCCGGCCTCCATAAGAAGTATAGCAAACTCTTCCCCGCCGTAGCGTGCGACTATATCGGAAGTACGGACGTTTTCCTGGATTATACGTGATACTTCCTGGAGTGCTTTATCCCCTGCCAGATGTCCATAGGTATCATTGAACTGTTTAAAATAGTCAACATCACACATAATAAGAGAAAGGGGACGGTTATACCGTTTTGAACGATCGATTTCTCTTTCCAGGAATTCTTTAAAATATTTTTGAGTATAAAGTCCGGTAAGGCCGTCATGTACGGCCTGATATTCGGCAAGGATTTTCTCTTTTTCTATTTTAGAGCTATACTCATGAAATATGAGTATAGATAGGAGCAGAAAGAGAAGTATGCCAAAGAAGATCCTGGTAACATTTAACATGTTACTATATTCTTGTAAACCTTTTTTATACTCTTTGTTGATATCGTAGACCAGAAGTGTTCCGATCTCGCGCGAGCCCTGTTTTATCGGATAGACGTATTCGGCGCTCAGGATATCTATTTCCTTGACTTCTCCATCCACACTTTTCATTATTCCTTTGTCATCTCTATATACGAAATTTACGCTTAAGAAGGGGATATCGTTGTATTTGTCGATAAAGACGCGAATATTTTCGAGCGTAGGAGAAGAGATCTCTTGTTTAAAACTTTTATATATCGATTCGGTAAGGCGTTCCGCGCGTTCTATATTGTAGGTTGTTGGTGTCTCAATAAAATATTTATGCATTATGGTGCCTTGACGGGTGATAAGAACATTGAAGAGGAACCCGCCGATAATGATAAGAGCAAGCACGTACGCGATGTATTTTGTTTTAAGAAGAGAGAGTTTCATGACGTATTCAGTATACCCTGTATATGTAAAAAAATCAAAATTATGTAATTGAAAAACACCTCCGGATATGCTATATTCACAACAAGCATTGAAATGAGAAAGGAGATACGAATGGATAAGACATATACTTCCAGCGACGTTGTTCAGATGGCAGTTCAGGCTAAAGGCAAAAGCGTGGAGCTCTATATGGCGCTTGCGCGAAGTAGCGAGAACTACCATGTAAGTAATCTTTTCGCTGAATTGGCCAAAGACGAACAGAGACATAAACTTCAGATGGAAAAATGGTTCGATTCTTTAAGAACTGATGAGCGTGAAGAAGCTTATCCGGGCGAAAAGGCACTTTATCTAAAGGCCCTTGTTGATGAAAATGTTTTTAATTGTGAGGGCGCGTGTAAACAGGCGCTTAATCAGACGATTTCAGAAGAAGACGCACTTCAGGCCGGGATAACATTTGAGAAAGATTTTATGCTTTTTCTGCATGAGTTAAAACAAAATACCGCGACAGAAAGAGCGACTACTGTAGATAAGCTTATCGAAGAGGAAGTTTCTCATTTGGGTAAGATGTTTCACTTGAGGGAAAAGATCAAAAAATAAAGTTATTTACGCTGTCATCCTGAGCGAGGGCGAAGCCCGAGCCGAGGGATCTAAACTTCTAATTTAACGTAATAGTTCAGTTCTCCGAAGCGAATACGTTCCTTCTCCCCTGTCATCTTGAGCGAGTGAGCCGCCTGCCGAAGGCAGGGAGGCGAACGAGTCGAAAGATCTTTTTTATCCATAATTTTTGATAATCAGACATTTTGTGA
>JAJRVD010000008.1 GCA_024277375.1 Candidatus Omnitrophota bacterium
ATAACCTTAAAAAGATCTTTCGACTCGTTCGCCTTCCTGCCTTCGGCGGGCGGCTCACTCGCTCAAGATGACAGGGGAGAAGGAACGTATTCGCTTCGGAGAACTGAACTATTACAAAAATATAACCTTAAAAAGATCTTTCGACTCGTTCGCCTTCCTGCCTTCGGCAGGCGGCTCACTCGCTCAAGATGACAGGGGAGAAGGAACGTATTCGCTTCGGAGAACTGAACTATTACCATGGTTCGAAGCCCCAATCGTTTTGTTAGAGATAAAAAAGCTAGCGAACTTCCTTTTGTAAATTCAACCCTAATGTGATAAACTAAGGACATAGAGGGGTAGATTTTTTTTAGCCAAGTTATTTAAGAGCTTAAAAAAGCTTTAAATAAGTTGGAGCGGTTAAATGTGAGGTTAAAAATGTATGGCAACAGTAAAGGCATAGTGATGATGACGCTGGTTACCGTAATGGCTCTTTTCGCAGCTATTTTCGGCACTATATCTATTGCCTCTGAGGCCAATTCAAAGTTTGTTTCTCGCATAATACGAAAGCAGCAGTCTCTAATGCGCATGGGGCAGAGTGCTGATGTGACAGCGGATATTTTGAAAAAGTATTTGAGCTCAAATAAGAATACAATAAATAGCGTTGGAAAGGTCATTGAGGAGAGCGCCACTCTATCTGATTCGAAATACATAGACAGGTTGGAGCGTAAACTGGGAGCGATGGTAAAAGAGGCGGTGTTAGATGTGGAGTGTGTTAAATTTAGTCCAAGCCGTCCGGTGTTTAGCGGGAATTTGCTTCCAGAGTCACAATTTAAATTAGAAAAGATAAAAGAGAAGATATTAGAAGAGCGGAAGAAAGTGGAACTTAATGCTCAGTAAGATACCAAATAAAGATCTGACGATCACTTGCTTTTTATCCTGCCGGCATTTTCCTCGATACTTTTCATAACAATTTCTGATAGTTTTTCTGAATTATTTTTCGCGGAAGTTATTTGTGCCAGAATATTTTCGTCCGTAGTTTCTATTAAAGCTTCTTCAAGGTATTCTATATCGTACGAGCATTGGTTATAAATAAAGGTAAGCCATCCGTTCAATATCTCAACTATCTTAGTATCCTTTTCGCTCCCGGTGGCCAGAGCTATCATCAAGATACGGAAATATGCCTCTATCGTTGTTAAAGAAGAGGTGTTCAGTTCAAATATTCTCTCTAGAGTTCTAACATCATTGCCTGTCGCGTTTTTTATGCTATCAGGAAGAACGTTTCCCTGTTCGGTAATAGCGGCTCTTACAATGAAGAGCTGTTCAACCTGGTTGAATCCCTTTCCAAAAGCGGAAGTAGTTATGCCTGCTCCAAAGCTTATCGCGCAAACCAGCAATGAGGCTATGATTTTTTTGGATCTTATGATAGACGCCATATGGTTTCCTTATATTTAAGAATGTAACACATATAAATATATCACATTATGCCGGAAATACAATAGAGGTTATGGATAAAGTTGCTGATTAACTTGCGCGAGAGCTTTTACTAGGATATACTTCAGTGTGAGCGTAGAGGCGTAACGCATTACGCCTCTGCTATATGCGTTAGTGATGCTGTGGCCAAGGAGTAAAGGTGAAAAAAATATGTACAACTATGTTAACGCTTGGTGTGCTAGTAAGCATAGCATTTTGCGCGCGGGCGGAGGGGCAAGCCGTGAAGATACTGGCTTATGCCGGGACAGTAAAGGTCCTGCCCAAAGGAGAGAGTCAAACTTTGGATTGCGGTGTGGACACAGCTTTATTTTCTGGAGATACGGTAACAACAGGCAGGGATTCTTATCTTGAGATCGCGCTTGATCCGGAGAATATGAATATCGTTAAGATTGACGAAGCGAGTGAAGTGATCATCAAATTGACGGAAAATAAAATCGAACTTATTAAAGGTGAGATATTAGTTTTGCTTAAAAACCTTAGGAAGGGTGGCGAATTTCAAGTGAGGACCCCGACTGCGATATGCGGTGCCAGGGGAACAGGGTGGAAGACTGTAGCAAACAACGAATCCGCCGAAATTATCGTATTCGAAGGAACGGTATTTGTCTCAGGGATCAAGAAGGATGGCTCGATCATGCCGGGGGAATATCTAACTGAACGTGGATTTAAGAGGAGAATAGAAAAATTTGAAAATCCTCGAAAAAAGCAAAAGATCTCCAAGCTGGTATTGCGGGAATTAACTGAAGAAATGCGGTTGTCTCCTGGCACGGAAGCGCTGCTTAGGCGAGTAAAAAAAGCGGACGAACGCAGGTTGTTTGAGTCCAAAAGGATGACAGCGATCGACAATAAACTGGAAAGGATGAGTGAGCGATTTGCGAGTCCGAGCTCAACTCCCGTTATGGGTGGGAGAGAGGATGAAGACGATTAAAGGGGATAAAAGTAAAATATCTTGTTTGCAAAAAAAAGGATGAGAAAATGGCTGAAAGAAAAAACATGGGCGGATACGAAGGGGAAGAGAGAAGAAGAAGCAAGAGGATCAAAAAACCTTATATTATCCGATTTCAGATCAAGCCTCATGCCGAGGCTAAAGCATCATTAACCGGTTGGGATATGGTCGCCGTATTGGACTTGGGATCCGGCGGAACCCTTTTTTACTATAACAAAAAGATAGCGGAGGGATCGTCAGTAGATCTTAAAATAAATTTTTCGAAAAACGATGAACCCATGATCTGCGGCGGAGAGGTATTACGTGTTGAACCGACGGGATGCGCCGAGATATTCCTTATAGCTGTGAGGTTTGACGACATCAAAGAGGATGATAAGAAAATTATAAATAAGGTAGCTGAAGCGTTGCATAGTAGAGCGAGCCAGATATGAAAAGGAAAATAACAATATTTTGCGCGATAGCTATTTTATGCTTGGGGGTTCATCCAGTCTTCGCGGGAGCAATAGCTCAAAAGGAATTCTACCCGTCGGAGGAGTCCAGGGAGGAAACTGAGAGCGATAAGGTGTGGACGGAAGATATGGATAAAAAGCTCGATAAGTCCATAGAGGTTCTAAAGGTCATAAGGGAAGAACTTAAAGATGTTGAAGCAGAGAATGTGAGAGAAAAGAAAGCAGTATCTTCTCCGGCAAAAGGTGGTCAAACTTCAGTGACTGATGAAAACGCTGAATGGGGAGATAACTTCCGCAAGATGGTGACCACCGCGGGAAGGATATGGAGAAAAGTGAAAAAAGTTACTATGGAAGAACTCGAAGAACCTCGAACGGCAGCAACTTCGGCCGCGACCGAAGAAAGAGTGGACGCGGACATAAGCGGCAAGCTTAACAAAGCAATAGAGGCTATGAAAGTTATAAAAGACGAGGTAGATAAAATGGCTGTAGACGACAAGAAGGGCAGCAAATAGAGTTGATAGTTCATGGTTTGGGGCAACCACTCTGTCATTCTGAGGAGCAACGCGACGAAGAATCTGGTAAAATTTGTAGAGATCCTTCGCTTTGCTCAGGATGACATCAGGCGTGAACGCTTATCATTTAACACCGGCCTTGACCAACATGTCTTCCGCGTGTTTAACAGCAATTTTACTTTCCGCTTTACCACTCATCATTTTAGCTAATTCTTTAACGCGGTCACTTCGAGTCAGAGGATTTACGTTTGTAGTTGTGCGTCCCTTGATAACTTCTTTAAGTACCTTGAAGTGGTTGTCTCCGAAAGAGGCTATCTGAGGAAGGTGTGTAATGAGAATAACCTGTCTATTCCGGGACAGTTCCTTTAGTTTTTTTCCCGTTATGGAGCCCAGTCGTCCACCGATTTGAGCGTCTATTTCATCGAAGATAAGAACGCCGATAGGATCAACCTTGGTAAGGGCTTTTTTAAGGGCAAGCATTACCCGGGCCGCTTCTCCTGATGAAACAATTTCGGCCAATGGTTTTAGACTTTCACCCGCGTTAGGACTTATATAGAAGACTACGTTATCTTGTCCGTCGCGGTTTAAGTCAGTTGTTTCTATGCGGCATTCAAACCGGACGTGTTCTATCCCAAGTTCCTTAAGTTCATGTTCGATAGTTTTCTTCAGGCTGCCGGCGGAGGCTTTACGTTTAGCGGTGATTTTCCGCGCAGTTTCCTGAAGATTTTTTTGGGAAGTTTTTATCTTATTTTTCAGATCTTTGTCGTTATGTTCCATGTTAATTAACAGATCATACTTTCTTTGGGCTTCAATATAGAATTTCCCGGCGTCTTCAAGCGTGGGTCCATATTTGCGAGTAATATCATGATAAACATCCCGGAGCCGATTGATCTTATTGGCTTCTTCCGGTTGGAAAGACAGGCTGTCCAGGTATCCGGTAAGAAGAGATAGAAGATCTGATGTGTCATCCTGAATACGTTCCAGAATATTTGTGTATTCCGCTGTTGTCCCGTCAGTGCTATTAAGTGTCGAAAGAGGGCTAAAAGCCTTGCTTATCAACTGGTTCATGCCATATTGGTCGTTCTCCAGAATGGCAACTAATTCAGCGGCCGATCCGTATAGTTTTTCAGCATTATCTACGCGTGTACTTTCGGCAAGCAATTCTTCGTATTTAGCGGCCTCGAGAGGTACCTGCTCAAGTTCCTTTAGCTGATGTTTTAATGTGTCAAGTTCACGCTCACTATTTTTTGAAAGTTCCTCAAGCTGATATAATTCCTTTCGCAGGAGCGAATAGGTATGGTATTTCTGTGAATATTCGTTTTTTAATTCCTTAAGGTCCGAAAGCCGATCAAGTATGTCCATGTGAGATTTTTCCGTAAAAAGTAATTGATGGTCATGGGGGCCGTGAAAGTCTACCAAATGATTGCCCATCTCTTTAAGCTCGGAGAGAGTTATAGCGAACCCATTAACTTTGTTTTTGTTGCGGCCATCAGGACTATATCTGCGATTTACAATTAGAGAAGGTTCATCTTCGGAAATATACTCCGAGAGGAGTGGGGACTCCTTTAGCTGTTTACTTGTCAGATTAAATACAGCTTCAACGACGCACGGTTTTTGATCGTCTCGCAGTTGTGAGGTATTAAGACGCGCGCCCAGGGCGTAGTGCAACGCGTCTATCAGGATCGATTTACCGGCACCGGTCTCGCCGGTAAAGACATTGAGGTTATCGCCAAACTCAAGTGTGAGGCTGTCGATTAATCCGAAATTTTGTATGGTCAGTTGAGATATCATTAATACTTCCTTTTAAACATTTTATCACGTGTTCAGCTTTTTTCAACGGTTTAAATCCAAACAATTTCCGGTAGGGGGACTTGTTCAGTTTTTCACGGATAACAGCTCTGCTCCCTTGCCATCTTGAGCGAGTGAGAAGGCCCCTACTACGATTATCACCGTCTATATGCCATCACTACCGTCCGGTTGAAATAACAAATTTTGTCATTCCCGCGAACAGACTGTGTCATAATTCGTTTTGCGGATGGCCGCATTCGATATATTGTAGGGGTTCGATTCATCGAACCCGATATAACGGGCTTGATGAATCAAGCCCCTACATTATGACACAGTCTGATTGCGAGAAGGAACGAACGGAGGGAGTGACAACGAAGCGATCTTAATAGATATAACACGTTATGGAGATTGCCGCGTCAGTCGCTTCGCTCCTTCTTCACAATGACAAGCTTTTGGAGCGAGGGATCACTCTCGTACTGTTTAAGGAATTAGCTTTGAAAGTGTCCCTGGGTACAGGTTTAATTTCAAGTTAGGGACAGGTTGCCTCTTGAAAGCTTAAATGGTGCAAAATGTACAAAATAATAGTATGTGTATCGCCACCATCTAAATTATTGACCCTCTTCTCTACCCAAATACTCCCAAGAAGTGTTAAGGATAAAAAAGCTAAGTATGCTGGTTGACTTTGGGTTCAGGCCCCTATATAATAGTAAAAGCAACTATAAATGTTAAAAAAACAAAAAGGAATTAGTGTTGCAAAAATGAAGAATAAGAATATTATTAGCGTTCTACTGCTGTTAGGGTTTATCGTAAACATATGCGCGCCGGCACATCCAAATACCAACCTCTCGGTCGGATCATCTCATAATGACATAATCAGCAAGGAATATTCGGATAAAATGATGATAGAGGAGGCGCTTGTGGTAAATCTATTGATGTTGGATGGCGGTGAGTTTTCCGCGATCGATAGATCAGATCCTGTGCATCCGCGCAATCTACAGTTCTTCTTTAATGAACAAGTCTCTCTGGGCGACAATAGATACAGCCTAAAGTGTGTGATGTGGGAGAAGGATGCTTTGCGTACACGCAAATATTATGCCGTGTACTCGAGTGTTCAGGACGAGCGTGGAGAGTTCCCGATGAAAATCTATTCGCCGGAAGAACAGAAGGCGTTAGGGATAGTCGACGAGAAAACCGCGAGCAATGAATATCTTCCCGTGGTTGAAGACCCGCCATATTTTATTGGCATGAGTATGGGCGCGACGAAGCTATATGCCGGGGTTTACAGGACCGAACGAGGAATACCGGAACTTGTGGGCGAAGCGTATTCAGTCGAATGGAAAAAAATATTTAAACTCAAAAATAAAGAAGACTTGGCGGATCCTGAAAAAGTTTCTCCCGACGCGATTTTTCAAGAGGTTGTTAAAGCGGTTCGTTTTTTGCTTAAGGAAAATAATTTTCCCATGCATGAACTTAATAATATCGGATGCACGATCCCCGGACCGGTTGATGAAGAAACAGGTGTTATAGGCATTGGTGAGAAGATGTATAATATGCCGTTCCACGAATTTCCGTTTGCTGAAAATATGCGAAAGGAGTTTGGTGATGTTTCTGTGGCAGTTATGCATGACGCGAGAGCGGGTGTAGAGGGAGAGCTTGCTTTGGGTGAGCTTGTAGACGTGAAGAACGGCTATTTTGTTATTCAGGGCACGGGGCTTGGCGGTTCTATGGCTGTTAATGGTGAATACTATACGAAAGTTCCTGAGCTAACTGAACCGGGGCATCACATTGTCGGCAGGCTCATAAAGGACGAAAATGAGAAGCATGCGTATAAATATGCTTATAGATTTATCTCAAATGGGAAGCGCGACCATCCATATGAAGTTGTAACTGATAAGGCGTACACGGAAAATGAAGCAAAAGTGAAAGGTAAAAAAGCTCACTATATAAAGGAAAGTACGGCGTTGAACATGATGCGAGATGAAGGCTATGTGAATGATGATTTTATATGGGTAATACACGGTGAAAAAGATTTTGAAGATATTAGCTCAGGCGCGGCGATAGCTGATTTGCTGAAAAACAATAAAGATACGCTTGTTAAAATGTTTGGTGGGGCAATTGATAATTATGCAGGTATTGACAGTGCCGAAGATATAGCTAAGTTTGTTCTAAATGAAGATGAGCCGGTGAAGAGAGAAAAGGCTATTGAGATAATCCAGTATATTGCCGATGAAATGGGTAAGGGCCTTGCGGTTCTCATAGCGTTTTCGCATAGTAAGGGCGTAGTCCTGGATCGTATAGTTCTGGGGTCGAGTGTTGGTGAAGGTTTAGGAAAGGATCTGAAGGGAAATCTTCTGACGACCGAGACGGGTGAAGATTTCTATTTTCACCATATTCAGCAATCCGCATTCAGGACTCTCAGCAAAAGATTGAACGAGGAGCATATGCTGTCCGAAGACTTCATTGAAAATATATCCGAACAGATCGTGCGGTCCGACATAACACAGGACGAGAGGGAAACTGCCGGGTTTGACGCCTCAAGTGACCCCGGTGAGGTGGTTCTGCCTTCAAGTGCGGGGTTTAGAAATACAGTGGGCACATATGCTCCGATGTTCCAGATGCGTTCGGAAGAAGACTGGGGTATAGGGGATTTTGTTGTTATGAAAAAGATGATCGATCTTCATAGTGCCTTAGGTCAGAATTTTATTCAAATGCCTCCTATCCCGCTCTCGTCTGCGAGTGATTCACCATACTCTGTGGCAAGTTCAAAGTCGTTGGATCCGATATACATAAATATACGTGCATTCCTTGATGAATTTGATATTCCGCCGTCTAAGGCAGAGGCCTTTATCGTGGAGAATACTAAACTAATAGAGGAGCTTAGAAATAAAGATGCGGTGGATTATTATGCTATTCGCAATATCAAGACGGAAGCTTTGAGAATTATCTGGAATGTAGTTAAAGAAAATGAAGGTTCAAGCCTTTATGGAAAATTTAATAAGTTCCTTGGTGAGAATGCTAATTGGCTTGAAGATCATATGCTGTATATCTTACTTAAGAGACAACACATGAGAGATGAAGAGGGCGAACCTGATTATGACGGTACGCGTACGCGTAAGTGGGATTGGAGATCCTGGGAAAAGGGCTTGCGTGACAGGGATACTAAGACGATAAAAGCCGCCAAAGAAGAATATAGAGAAGATATACTCTTTGAATCGTTTATGCAATTTGTCGCGGACAAACAGTATAAGGATCTATCGGATTATGGTAAAAATAACGGAGTTCAAATAATGGTGGATATGCCGTTCGCTCTTGATGGCGCCGACATATGGATAAACCCGGAGGTTTTTGGGCTCAAAAAGGAAAACGGATATAGGAGAAAAACAACACATGGGGTTCCTGCCGAGAAGCCTTATCCCAAGGGGCAATATTGGCAGTTTTATCCATATGACTGGTCAAATCCGACAACGATAGGATTTGTTATGGATATTTTTAAATATTACCAGACCAGGGCTTCCTATATAAGAATAGATCATGTATTGGGGTATTACCGCGCGTTTTTGATCACAGAAGACGTGGAAGAAAAGATGACATTAAAGGAGTTAGGACTATACGACAGGATAAACCGGATAAGGCAAGTCGCGTGGGATTCTAATTCTACGCCGGAAAAAGAAGCCGCTTCTGAGAAGATTTATAATATGATCACCGATAGGCTTTTTGAAATGAGAAAGGACCTTCCATCAGGGCTTTCGGGTACTCTGGATAAAGACGCGATAAGGTTATTGTTCGATGATGATAAAAACTTAAGGCCGGATAATTCATTGATGGTAGCGCGAAAGGTCCCGGTCGATAAATATGGGGAGAAACTGGCGGAAAACAGCTCCTGGAAGCGTGAATATGTTGTAGAGAAATCTACATTTAAAAATGAACAGGAATGGGATTTTATAAAAATATCCAAGTACGAGGCGAATGAGTGGGATAGAGACTTTTTGTATAATTATCTCTTTCCTGAAGATGGAACAGCGCCTCCCCTGGAAAATGATAGTATTCGCCTGGGATATTTTAAACTGGCGCCAGGCGAGAAGATCATGTCGGAATTCATGCGTCTCGCGCAGGAGAAGGAAACAAGACTGATCTTAGAAACACTCGGAGTTGTACCGGAGGAGATAAAGGACTCGGTTGAACTCCTAAATGGATGGAATTATCTGCCTGTAATATATGGAGAGGATCCTTGGAGCCCTTACAATATTGACAACCATATATCGAACGCGTTTGTAACTTTCGGTCTTGCCGATTCGCCTACCATGAAAGAAAGATGGGAAAATGAACAAGCTGAGTGGAGCAGAGATACAAAGAAAAATATGCTTCTAAAGCAGGAATCGGCAGGAGGGTTTGAGTGGGATAGAGATGACTGGGATAGCCTTACCTACAGAGTAAGAAAAATGCTACTGAAATCGGTTTACGCGTCAGTGTCACAAATAGCCGGACTTACCTGGGTAGATATTCTGGGGTTGCCTGAAAAATACCGCGTAAATATGCCGGGGGCTCAAACAGCTCAATGGGTAAACAGGCTTCCTGCCGATTGTACTATAGAAAATTTTCTTGCCGCGTTAAAAGGTGAAGTCGGAGAACATCTGGCAAGGGCTAGAGAAGCTATTAGTCTTATGCGTGAGCTTACCGAGGAAGGAAAGAGGTTGACTCCGGAATTAGACCCTGATGAGAAAAAAATTCTGAATGTAACCCCTGAAGACGGGGGAGTGGTTCAATTACGTGAATTGTTTACGGAACCTTTTCATGTTGACGCATATGTTCATGGATACACCGCGAAAGTTGAGATTATAGCAAAGGGTGCAGATGGGATTGAAGTGAGTGTCCCAATGAAGAGGGTCAAGATAAGCAAGGAATCCACTTTGCATGGCCTTCCCGATGGTGTTTTCAAGTGGACGGCGAGATGGAGTGCCATAGAAGCCGGAACATATGAATTTTGTGTCAAGGCGGAAGGCATTGAAGAGAAGTCTAAAGGCGGCAAACTTATAGCGGTCGCTTCTGAAACAGATTTAAACCCGCAGTCACCCGATCATATGAAGGTTCCCGGGGAAATAAAAACGGGGCAGGCCAGAATAATAAGTGATAAGACTCGCCTCGCGAAAAAAGTCGCGGGGGAGATCTGTACACACCCCGATAAACAGTTTAAACTCCTTATGGCGAATGATGTTTATGTGGACGAAGATGAGTTTGAAAAACATAAACGTGAATATGGAGACAGATTTGAGTTGGGTAGGATAAATCCGAATGATTACAAAAATATAATAGCGAATGCCTCCGGAGACAAGCTCAGCATTGCTCTTGTATCAGACACGATGTCGGAGGCCGACCTTGATAAATTGAGTCAGGCAGGGATACGTTTTATAAGGACAAATACGGATATGTTACCGGCCTCTAAATATTTGGGATCATCTCAAAGGATAAAGCTTCAGGAAAACATATATACCATAATGTTCCTTGCCAGGTATATTGAGACGGATTTAAATGATCAGATAGATAAGACGACCTCGGCCTATGAGCTTTTAAAATTCTATATTGGGAATTGTTTTAACTTAAGCAATGGGACGTCTGAAGATGGATACATTGACGGTATAGTTCGTCAGAAAGTCTCTGAAGTAGTAAAAGGGCTACTAATATACGATCCGGCAGTACGTAGAGAATTACCTGATTTTGACGTTGTAGCGGAGACAACGCTTTCCGCGTAACGCATGGGGAGAGTTTACGCGTGAGGGGTTATGCAAAATAAACTTTTTGTCATTCAGACTGTATCGTAATTTGTTTTGCGGATGGTCGCATACAATATATTGTAGGGGTTCGATTCATCGAACCCGATATAACGGGCATGATGAATCAAGCCCCTACATTATGACACAGCCTGAATGACGATAAAAACAGTGTTTTGCAGAACCCTTCCTCGTAGTAAATTGGGATGGCTCTATTTGTTGTTTAAAAATGTAAAATTGTAATGCGCTCAAAAAGGCCCTTGCCCTGTTATATCCGGGGGCAAAGTCTAAATTATTGACCCCTTCAGCAGGTAAGGGTTGGGGGATTCCGTACAGGGAAACCTAGTAGGAATTCACCAAGTCTTACCTGCGTTCCTAAGAAGCGTTTTACCTTGAAAATATTTCGAGTGCTGTGCTATAATACGCATTCAAAAGTGGGGGCATAGCTCAAGTGGTTAGAGCAACTGACTCATAATCAGTAGGTTCAAGGTTCGAGTCCTTGTGCCCCCACCATTCTACATCCCTCAGGGTTACCCTTGAGGGATTTTTTTTGTCCACTTGAAGAGGAAAGGCAAGCGTTCGCCCGCCCCCGATCGCTTGCCCTCAAATAAAGTTCTTGTTCGGAAAGACCTGTTTTATAATAAAGACTTATAGAAATTTCTTGGGGGGAATACTCTATTTCTTTTATGTATCTTTTCGCACTAAGATTCTTTTCTAATCCTTTTTTAGTGCCCAGCTTTTTTACTAATTCCGCGAGGGTTTGCCC
>JAJRVD010000009.1 GCA_024277375.1 Candidatus Omnitrophota bacterium
GGAGCGTGACTGAGATTAATTGCGACACAGTCTGCATGTAGGGCCCCCATGTGGGGCCCCATGTGGGGCCAGGCCCCAAAGGGCCACCCCTAAGCACAAAAAATGTCTGATATTCCAACTTTTTTCAAAAAAAATTAACAATTTTGAATGTATTTACCTCAAAAAAGTGTCTCTACTAGTGAAGGGGTATAAAAATTTTCCATTAACATTTCCATAAGGAGGAAAAAATCATGGCCAGAAAACCTAGAAAATTATATGATGGTGCGCTCTTTCATATCACTCAAAGAGGCAACAACAAGCTAACACTTTTTAAGGATAATGAAGATTTCTCGGTACTTTACAAACTGATAGAGACATACAAGCGTAAATACGCGATCAATATTTATCATTATTGCTTTATGCGAAACCATATCCATATGTTAATAGAGCTTCTCAAGAAAGAACATATGTCTAAATTTTTCCAAGGTATTTTTCAAGGATATCAGTTACATTTTAGAAAAAAATATGAATATTGTGGCAGGCTGTATCAAAGTCGGTACAAAAGTTTTAATGTCGAGAAAGATTCATATTTACTTGAATGCGGAAGATATATTGACCGTAATCCTTTAAGGGCAAAAATTGTAAAATCCCTCGATGATCACAAATGGTCCAGCTATCACTATTACGTAAACGGAGAAAAAGATTCTTTAATAACCCCCAATCCCATGTATTTGAATTTATCCGGAACACCTTACAGACGTCAAAAAGTATATTTAGAATATTTACTGCAAGAACGAGCTTATGAAATACTTTTAGATGAAAAAACTGAAAATCTGGTTCTTCTTTAGGTTGAGGGGTGTCCCCTTGGGGCCTGGCCCCGGGCATTAGCCTCGCTGTACGCTTTGGAGGCGTGATAAGAGCTTCTTACAAGGGGTCCGGAGGCGACAGCACCAAACCCCATAGACTTGGCTTTTTCCTTGAAAATTCCGAACTCATCCGGAGTATAGTACTTTTTGACCGGACAATGATCCTTTGAAGGACTAAGATATTGCCCGAGATATACAATATCCACTCCGGCGTTTTTAAGGTCCTCCAAGGTCCGGTAAATATCATCTTCAGTTTCACCCAACCCGAGAATTAGTGAAGATTTTACCAATATCTCCACTCCCTCTTTTTTCAAGGCACTTAATATCTTCAAAGTACTGAGACCCTTCTGGTAATTTGCTTTTGGACGTATAACCTCATAAAGATTATCCGGCATCTCAATATTATGCCCCACTACATCCGCTCCGGAGGTCGCGATCTCACGCAAAAGACCCATATCCGCGTCAAGATCGGGTATCAAAAGCTCAACCCGTGTCTCGGGTGTTTTCGTATTAACCCGTTTGGTAGTCTCTACAAAATGATCCGTACCTTTATCTTCAAGGTCATCACGAGTTACGGAGGTTATAACAACATACTTCAGACCTAGTTTTTGTGTAGCGGTAGCTATTTTTTCCGGCTCAGACGGATCCGGGGCGCTAGGAACACCACCCGTAACATCGCAGAAACTACATCCTCTGGTACAGGTATCTCCCAATATCAAAAAAGTAACGTGTTTCTCGGCCCAACATTCACATTTGTTGGGACAAGCCGCCTCAACGCATACACTACTAAGCCCGAGATCCTTCAAAATACCCTGGACCTCTCCAGAATTCTCATTGAAGAGGACTCTTCTCCGTATCCAATCCGGTCGTTTTAACATGGCTTCATTGTAAAGGCCCAAGCGAATAAGGTCAAGTGTTCATACTGTTGAGTAAACACTCTAATGATAGCATGTTAGGTGAAAAAGTTGGAATATCGAGCATTTTTTGTGCTCAGGGGTGGCCCTTTGGGGCCTGGCCCCACTATTCGGGTCCCGCAATTCAGGAAAGATTAGAGTGACTTAAGGAAGCGTCTTGTGGCTGTAAGCTTTTGGGTCAGATCATCGTAAACAATACGTTCGGCAGGTCTTAATGTGATTACGCCGTTGATCAGGTTTTCCGGGTTTTGCTCGAATTTTTTAACAACAGATGGATCTTCTGAGATCACGCCTAACATAGCGGTTATCATATCCCTTATTCTTTCTTTCTGATGCGCTGACAGTTTTTTTTCTTCATCAAACAGTTCTATGATGCTGAGAGACAACGCGAAACGCATACCAAAATCGAAATAAGTGAATGTCTCTTCACCTGAGACGCCCTCTTCTTGCATTACAATCACTTTCTTCACTCCATATTTATTTTTAAATCGTTTATTATTCTCGCTATGAAATTTTTTATCCGCATACACTATAGCTTTGTCTGTGGTTATACTCTTTTTAATGCCGACATCAAGCAATCTCTCCATCTCTCTTACCGCAGAGGCGCGACTTTGGCTACTCCCGGCACGATATGGGATCGGGAGCGGTCTAAACCCATAATCATCTTTCTCTAGCCTGGTCCGGATATCTTTCATCATGCGTCTTTCTTTTTAAAAAGATTTTTGTCCGCCATAAACCGGGTACACTACAATGCGTCTCTCCTTAGGGCGCTCATGAGACTTTAAAAATACTTTGGTAAGCCACTGACCATACTTGGCAAGATATGGCCTTATTTTATCGCGGTTTTCTTTAAAATCATCTTCTGAATTTCCATACGATTCCATCATACTTCTGGCAATGTTTGAAAAAATCCCGATTTTTGCCGATCCGGTAGTTCTAAAATTTGTTTTGAGTGACGGCTTCAACATTTCTCCCGCCTGCGCTAGATACGCCGCCAATAAGGTCTCCAGATCATCCCAGATCTTACGATAAAACACCCTATCAAGCATAGTTTCTCGTGTGTTCACATAAGAGATATCCTTAAACCACGGAATTTTTATTTTTATATCATTCTGATCCAGGCACGTAGCTCTATCGTTTCCCCTGTCTGCCCGTTCTCTTAAGACTGTAACACCCACTTTCTCTCTTTCGACCTGATACTTGCTTAAGATATCTCCTATTCCTCTTAAATTATTCAATATGTTGGTGATCTCTATTTGCCTTTTTCCATCCAGTGGATTTTCTATTTGCGGACGAACTTCATTAAACTTATCATTCAGTTTTCCGAGAATTTTATGGATAGCGTGCACATTAAACGCAATCGTACCGCTATCTCTGTATTCTTCCAAGACATTAAGCCTGCCTTGGAATGAAGGGCTTGATAAAATCTCGATAGCATTGGCTAAAAGCACCTCTTGTGCATGTCTTCTCTCGGGTTGCCTCATTGTTCCCAGATCGATCTGGAGAGCAACTATCAACGGAAATAATAGCTGGAGGTCTCTAATTATTGTCTTAGCCGTTATGGTGATCGTTCGCTTCGCATCACGTCCTTCGCCATTACTTCTATCATCTATGGTTACCCCCTCATCCGAAAAAGATATTTCGCCTCGCCTGTCTTTGCTGGGATCTTTAAGGCGCTCTTCACGCTCTGAGGCTATTTTCCAAGCATCCCCTACGATCTTCGCCGATGTTCCTCCGGGAATTGTCACCCCACCGATAGTAACAGATATCTCATAATTTGGGATCTTTTCATCCATAAGTTTTTTAATGTAATCCGGCATAAATTCACGCCACTCTTTCACTCTATCCCTTATTTTACGCGCGACTATCTTAGCGTCATCTTCGGATGTATCGGGCAGAACTATTAAAAACTCCTCTCCGCCCCAGCGTATAACAACATCTTTGTCTCTAACTGTTTCTGTGAAAATTTCCGATATCTTAATAAGAAGTTCATCCCCCATGTAATGTCCCAGCTCATCGTTAAAGCTCTTGAAATAATCCAGATCCATAAACAATATTGATGTGAATAAATTACTCTTCGAGATCTCTCCCACCAACCTCTTTTCATAAAGTTTCCGCGTGCGAAGGCCTGTAAGGGCGTCTGTAAGCGCGTCCTCCTTAAGTTTACTTTTATCATACGTCGTCGTCCAGGTATTGTAACCTTTTACGACCACCCTCTTAGCATTCATTGTTCCCACTTCAAATTTCATAGCCTGAGTCTTTCCCCCGTAATAGATCCTGTCCGCCTTTAAAGTTCGAGCCTTATACCCTTCAGGAAGTTTAGTCCTATCGTATATCTTCAAACCGGGAAAATAGTCCGCAACTGGAACCTCTACGCTCTCACCCTGTTCATTAACCTCCATTTGCATGCGTATATTCCATTCCCATCCACATTGGCTTATGCCATGTTCATCTTTCGTATCTTCTGCCTTTTTCTGTTCCCTTAAAAGACGTCTCAGAATAGCCTTTGTCTTTGAACTATTTCCTCGAACCTTATACAGCTCATCCAATACATCAAACAGAATCGCTTTTTCGTCTCCTTCCGGAATAATGTCGGGTTTTATTGCCCAACGTGAGATGTTTTTGCTGCATCCCGCGCTGAATGTAAGTTTACCTCTTTTTTCCAATCCTTCTTCAGTGTTAACCTCTACCGCGTCAAAAGTATACACATATTCAAATTCGTCCGGGCCATCCTCGTCATAAGAACCGTTAGAATTTATCCTCATAAATGAATCTATCTCCACGCCATCTTCTTTCCGCACAACCGGAACACGCTCTATCGACAGTTTCTTGGGCTCTAACATTTTATTGTGGACCCCTAACAATAGCCTCAAAACTTCTTTTGTCTTCGTTGCGGGAGGGAAACGAAATCCGGGCCTATCGACTTCTTCGGAAACCATCTCTTCAACCTTTTCCGATAATTTTAGTACATACTCATCCTCGGTAAGCCCCATTAACTCCAACAAATCTATCGCGTCATATTCATTGTAGTTGTCACCGGTAACAGGTAGATTGGGTACCGCTAACAACCCCTCTTCCGTCCGGAGAAGTGCTATCTTTGTCTTTCCCAACTTACAAATTATAACATTGGCTTTTCCGTTACCATTTGACCCTTCCCATTTTCTTAACCTTTCAAGATATCTCTTGAACCTAAAGTCAAAAGCTCCCAGAAAGTCACTCTCTACCGCGGCTTCATCCCATAAAGTCCTTATCTGTATAGTTGAGGTGGATAACAAGTTACCCACGGTTTGAGGAAACATCGGCCCGGTCAAAAGTTTCATATAGGGGTTCTTATACTCAGGGTCATTCGTGAAGGAAGGCGTTATAGACACATACGAGATATTTTTACCACGCAGAATATCATACAAACCTTCGGCATGGAATCCGCCGGAAAAAACAATGCTTGCCCTGACATCCGAGGTTGACATGCTATCGATAATGTTCTCCGCGAACGCCACGTCTCGCCTTTTAGCGATATCATAAAACATTATCATATCTAAAAATCTGATCGAGACATGATCGACGTTTCTTTTTAATCCCGGAGACAATTCTCTATAGCCGTTATTTGCTCCAATGAATGCGATCATACGCGGAAGGTTTACTATCTCTTTAGCTGAATTTATATCTTCCTTATCCGCCTTGAGGCTAAATATCTTTTTCAAGAGCTTCGTTTGTCTTATACAGTTTAGAATTTCACGATCTTTTTTGTTTCGACATAACTTCTTGGATAAGATATTCTCTGTTTTCCTTATTCCGTCAAATAGGTTTTTTTCATCTATGCGGTTACATTCAGAAACGTATTCAGCATACTGTATGAAATGGGAATATTTTTCCTCCTGAAGGGCCATATCTCGAGCCCTTTCGATCAAAAAGACGCAAAGCGGGTGTTCACTCAATTGTTTCTTTTTGAAAGAAACAACTTTAGAGATAAGGTCTTCTTTCCCATACCATGAAACTACTTCAAACAGATCATCAACGAGCCGCTCTCTTTCAGTCTGGGCTTTCGCGAAATCCAAGCCATGCTCCCTGGCAAAAAGCTCCGCCATAAGCGCCATGTCGGGCTGATCATCTCCCTCGGGGACAAATGCTCTTGCAGCTCCAAGCAGATACGATACATATTCACTCAATTCCATTTTACGGGAATTAAAAAGTATTTGATTCTCTATAAAAGTTTTCAACAACTCATTGGAAATGTTTCTATTGATATCCTCAAGTTCCTCTTCCACACGCGCTAAAAACATATTTATCTCTTCACTATGTGACAATACGTTCTTGTACATCTGAAGATTAGCGTCATAAAGATCCATATCCTCCATGCCGTTAAGTTCCACTTTATCCGGATTGAGCGCGCGATAAAGTTCTGCCGCGTTAAGGATGCCTTTTTTTAGATAATCGTCCGTGATCTGTTTTCTAATGTAAGTATCTTTTATCCCCTCAAAGATACTGAGATTATACGCGCCGGATCCGCCCTCCAAGTTTATAAGACTGACACCATAAGTATTTACCAGAAGTTCTATGATTCTGTATATGGATTTCTGCGCGTCGTAATTGCAATGCGCGTCTTTGATATGGAAAATTACTTTTCCAGAAGATCCTTGAAAGACGTCATCAACATATCCCAAAGTTTCTGAAAGAAAAAATTTCCCGGGATCTATACTGTACTCTGAAGACTTTATGTTGGGGGGATAGGATACATCAGCACTACGAGCTTCCCCTACTGAATAGGAAAGCTCCGGAGAGAATAAACTCACAGCGCAATATACGAATATAAATATATGTCGAGCGAATATCCAACCTCTAGATTTTCGCATACATCAACTCACCTTGCGGATGCCCCTGCCGCTTTTTAATTACTTAACTCAATTACATTTACTATATCGTATCAAAAGAATCAGGTTTTGGCAAGTAACTTTTTTATATCTAACAAGACGTTAAGCAATGTAAATAAATAAGTTACGGTGATGGATATTGTGGTAATAGTTCAGTTCTCCGCAGAGAATAGCTCTGCTCCCCTGTCATCTTGAGCGAGTGAGCCGCCTGCCGAAGGCAGGAAGGCGAACGAGTCGAAAGATCTTTTTTATCCATAATTTTTGATAATCAGACATTTTGTGATA
>JAJRVD010000010.1 GCA_024277375.1 Candidatus Omnitrophota bacterium
AATCGAACCCCTACACAAGATGCAGTTCGCGAGCACGTAACGAAACAAAGAATGCAGGGTTTTGATTTGTTGTAGGGTCTTGATAAATCAAGCCCGAGACAAACGGGTTCGATTCATCGAACCCTTACAGTATGATTAAAAACAGATGAACCGATCTGCAAACACTAAAAACGAAAAACCGTGTGTAAAAATAACCATTAATGGGAAATGGTGTAAGAAGTGTGGTATTTGTGTGGCATTTTGCCCTAAAGGTGTTTTTGAATCGGGAGACTTTGGAGTGCCGCTGATCAAATATCCGGAGAGGTGCATTAAGTGTATGCTTTGTGTAGTAAGGTGTCCGGATTTCGCGATTGATGTAACAGACGATGAAAAGAAGGGATAAATAATGGACAGAAAAGTAACGGTAGTCGGCGCGGGTTTTGTGGGGGCGACATGCGCGAGACGTATTGTAGAGAAGGATCTGGCGGATGTAGTTTTGATAGATATAGTTGAGGGTATGCCTCAGGGGAAAGCGCTTGACCTTATGGAGTCCGCTCCGGTTGAAGGGTTCGAGGCGAAAATCAAAGGAACTAACGACTATGCCGATACCGCGGGAAGTGATATCATTGTTATTACCGCCGGTATAGCCAGAAAACCCGGTATGTCGCGAGACGATCTGCAGGCGACAAATGTTAAAATAGTTAAAGGTATTGTTGAGGAGGTCGTGAAACATTCGCCGGATGCTATTTTAATTTTGGTAACTAATCCATTGGATGTGATCAGTTATCTCGCTTTTAAGACATCGGGCTTTCCCGCGCACAAGGTTATCGGAATGGCGGGGATATTGGACTCGGCGAGGTTCCGGTATTTTATATCCGAAGAACTTTCTGTCGCGGCCGCAAGTGTTGAGGCGATGGTTCTTGGTGGGCATGGAGATACTATGGTGCCGCTGCCAAGCTATTCCACCGTTAATGGTATACCGATAACCCAGCTTCTTCCGAAAGAAAGAATAGAGGCACTGAACGACCGTACACGTAAGGGTGGAGCCGAGATAGTGGGGCTTCTGAAAACAGGTTCGGCATATTACGCTCCATCGGCTTCGGCGGTAGAGATGGTAAAAAGCATTCTGAACGATGAGAATAAGGTGCTTCCATGCTGCGCGTATCTTGACGGGCAGTACGGCCTTAAGGGCGTATACTGTGGAGTACCGGTTAAGCTCTCCCGTAAAGGGATAGAAAACATTATCGAAGTTGACCTGACCGAGGAAGAGCAGTCAGCACTTAATGCTTCGAGTGAAGCCGTAAAAGCGAACATTGCTAAATTAGGGATATAGTGTAGGATCAGTCTCCGCCGGCGAACAATATCCGCGGCCGGAGGCCGCTCTTGTGTTATTCGGGTTGTAATAGATCGGAGAAATCATCTTTTTTGCAAAAACAGAGTCCAGAGTGAAGTTCATCCAGGGTAACGTGGCTTGCGCGGAAGCCGCTGTTGCCGCGGGCGTTCGTTTCTTCGCGGGATACCCCATAACGCCATCTTCAGAAATTGCCGAAGTTCTTTCCCGAAAACTTCCCCGGGTGGGCGGCAAGTTCCTTCAGATGGAGGATGAGATTGCCGGGATAGGTGCTATTCTTGGAGCGTCTCTTGCGGGCAAAAAAGTCCTTACGGCAACATCCGGTCCGGGTTTTTCTCTTAAACAGGAACTGTTGGGGTTCGCGGCGTTATGCGAGATCCCTTGCGTTATTGTAAACGTTCAGAGGGGCGGACCATCGACGGGGCTTCCAACTTCACCCGCGCAATCGGACGTGATGCAGGCTCGGTGGGGTACGCATGGGGATCATCCTATAATAGTGCTTTCTCCGTCTTCGGTTAAGGAAACATATGATCTGACAGTTCGTGCGGTAAATCTGTCAGAAAGTCTCAGAACACCCGTTATTCTTCTAACTGATGAGATAGTAGGGCATATGTATGAGAGAATAGAATTTCCAAAAAAAGGAGCCTTGAAACTTACTGAACGTCCTAAGCCTGAAAAAGATCCCAATAAAAAATATTTACCGTTTGATACGGACTCACCCGCGGATATTCCCCGCATAGCTAATTTCGGAGAAGGATTTCGTTTTCATGTCACTGGTCTTGTCCATGACCTGGACGGATTCCCCGTAAATGTACCGGATAAGAACGAAGCGTTATTGTTCCGCCTGCACGAAAAAATAAACGCGAGGAGGAAAGATATATGTATGGTTGATCGTCATCGTCTTGAGGACGCTTCGGTAGTTCTTTGTTCTTACGGGGCAACATCGCGTTCATGTGATCAGGTTGTTAAAGAGGCTCGAGCTAAGGGTGTAAAAGTCGGATCTATCGGTCTGAAAACTGTTTGGCCGTTCCCTGATTTTGTTTTCGATGAGTTGGGGAAAAACGTTGAGACCGTAATTGTTTGTGAGATGAATATGGGCCAGATCGTGCGAGAGGTGGAACGCGCGGCAAAAGGGCGGTTTAAAATCGAGGGCGTCAATTCTGTGCGGGGAACTATGCTAACTCCCATGGAAATATTTGAGAAAGTAAAAAAATGTTAGAAGAAATCAAAAAATATTTAAGAGTCGATAAACTTCCGCACATATGGTGTCCGGGATGTGGGGATGGCATCATTTTGCAGGCTTTCATCAAAGCGGTTATGTCTCTTGATATAGACCGGGATAAAATGGTTGTCGCCTCCGGTATCGGATGTTCTTCAAGAGCGGTAGGGTATCTTGATTTTGATACATTGCATACCGCCCATTGAAGATCTCTGCCCTTTGCTACTGGTATAAAAATGGCAAATCCGGAACTTACCGTTGTCGTACTTGCCGGTGATGGCGATATGTCGGCTATCGGGGGAAATCATTTAATTCACACATGCCGGCGTAATATTGATCTTACGGCTGTAATATTCAATAACTTTAATTACGGTATGACAGGTGGTCAATATTCACCGCTCACGCCCTTTGGTGATAACGCGACTACCGCGCCATATGGGAATATAGATCACCCCTTTGATCTATGCGGGTTGGTAAAGTCAGCCGGCGCGACTTATGTGGCGCGATCTACGACATTTCACGCGCTTAATCTTCCAAAACTTATTGCCGATGGCATTAGTCACAGAGGATTTTCAGTTATAGAAGTTATGACGGGGTGCCATACTTGTTACGGCAAGATGAATGATCTTAGAAACCCGATAAAGATGTTGGAATGGCAGCGTGACCACGCGGTAAACGAAAAGCAGTATCAAACGCTTTCAGAAGAGGAAAAAAAGGATAAGTTCATAGTTGGACTCTTACACAAGGTAGAAAAACCGGAATATACGGATGAATATTCTAAAATTATTGAAAATACGAAAAAAAAGTAAAGAGCTTGCCTCAACATATGTTTTCTCCAGGCTGGAGGTTACTTTAAGCGGCTCGGGCGGACAGGGCATGATCCTCGCGGGTAAAATACTTGCCGAGGCTGCTGCTATCTTTGATGGTAAGGAAGCGGTAATGACGCAATCTTATGGTCCTGAGGCAAGAGGCGGAGCTTCCAAGGCAGAGATAATTATAAGTGATGGCAAGATCGATTATCCGAAATCTATGCGTGTGAATGTGCTTCTGGTTATGACCCAGGAAGCGATGGATAAGTATGGTAAATTGCTTGATCCAAACGGGCTTTTGGTTGTTGACGAAACTTTTGTCAAAGATATACCTTCAAACATTAAAAATGTTTTCAAATCCCCTTTTAGTAAAATGGCAATGAAGATCTTAGACGCGACTATAGTCGCTAACGTAATAGCGCTGGGTGCGGTTGTCGCGCTTACAAAAGCTGTATCAAGAGAATCTCTTATAAAATCTGTTTTGCGTCGTGTTCCTAAGAAAGTCGTAGTATTGGACAGGATGGCAGTCGACGCGGGATATAAAATTGTGGACGATAGTGGATTCAAATGGAGCTGCAATGAAAATACATGAGTATCAGGCAATGGAGTTGTTTAAGGAGTACGGTATAAACACCGCCAGATGCGAGTTGGCTCTGAATGCCGCCCGGGCCGCGAAGATAGCTGGTGATTTCGGAAGTAAAGTAGTCGTTAAAGCTCAAGTACTTGTCGGAGGAAGAGGCAAGGCAGGTGGAATAAAACTGGCGAGTTCGTCTCCGGAGGCTGAAAAAATAGCGGAAGATATTCTTTCCATGGAAGTGAAATCCATCCCGGTAAAAAAAGTTCTGGTAGCGGAGGCAGTAGATATCCTTAAAGAATATTATCTCAGCATTACTGTCGATCGTGATTCTAAACGTATGGTTTTTATAGGTTCTTCTTCCGGCGGGGTGGACATCGAACAGCTAGCTGTGAATAGTCCTGATAAAATACATAAATTGTATCTAGCTTCGACCGACATTCCTCCGCGAAAGGAGATACAGGATTTCGCTGTGAAGATCTTTGAAGATGAATCTCTTGCTGAAAAAGCGGTTGATACTATGCTGAAGATGCATAGACTTTTTCTGGAGAAGGACTGCAGTCTTGTTGAGATAAACCCGTTTGTGAAGGTTGCCGGCGGAGGTCTTCTGGCGGTAGATGCCAAGATAAACTTTGATGATAACGGTTTGTTTAAACACCCGGGAATAGCGGAGTTGAGAAGCGCGGAAGAGTACAGTGCTGACGAGAGCTCTGCTCGTTGTGCCGGCTTGAGTTTTGTAAGTATGGATGGAAATGTAGGTTGTATAGTTAACGGAGCGGGGCTGGCTATGGCGACCATGGATGTTATAAAACTGTTCGGCGGCGAGGCCGCTAATTTTCTTGATGTAGGAGGCAGCTCTAATCCGGATAAGGTATTGACGGCACTCAGGATAATATTGTCTAATAAAAAGGTCAAAGTGATCCTTATTAATATTTTTGGTGGAATTACCCGTTGTGATGATATCGCAAAAGGAATTATTTTGGCCAGAGACGGTATAGATATTCCCGTACCATTAGTCATCAGGCTTATAGGCACGAATGACTCTGAGGGCAGGCAAATCCTTAAAGATAAAGGTCTTACAGTTTTAGAGGGAATGTCTGAAGCCGTTCAGAAGGCTGTTGAATTGGCGAAATAACAAACTCGACAAACGGAAAAATATGAGCATACTGGTAGACAATAACACAAAAGTAATAGTTCAGGGGATAACAGGGCGTGATGGATCATTCCATGCGCTTTCTATGCGGGAATACGGAACTAAAGTGGTTGGTGGTGTAACTCCGGGGAAAGGCGGTCAAAAGGTCGGCGATATCCCTGTGTTTAGCGCTATGGAAGAAGCGGTAGCGGAAACAGGAGCTGATACATCAGCAATATATGTTCCGGCAAAATTCGCGACAGATGCGATAAAAGAAGCGGCTGATAGCGGAATAAAACTGATCGTGTGTATTACCGAAGGTGTACCGGTTAATGAAATGCTGGAGAATTATTATTATGTAAAATCAGCGGGCGCCAGGCTTCTTGGGCCAAATTGTCCGGGCATAATTTCGCCGGGAAAATGTAAAGTGGGGATAATGCCCGCTAGTATCCATATGCCGGGAAAGATAGGTGTGATCTCCAGAAGCGGAACATTAACATACGAAGTTGTATATAGTCTCACTGAAACCGGAATGGGACAGTCCACATGCGTAGGGATAGGCGGGGATGCTATCGCGGGTACCGGGTTTATAGATCTATTGGCGATGTTCGAAGAAGATCCGGATACTGATGGAGTTGTTCTTTTGGGTGAGATAGGCGGCGAGGCGGAAGAGAAAGCCGCTGAATATATAAAAACAGAGATGAAAAAACCGGTAGTTTCATTTATCGCGGGAAGAAGCGCTCCTCCCGGTAAAAGGATGGGGCATGCAGGCGCGATAATTTCCGGTGGAAAAGGTACAGCCGAGACAAAAATAGAGGCTTTTAAAGATGCCGGTGTTCCGGTAGCCGATAAACCCGATGAAATGCCGAGATTATTAAGGGATCTGCTGTAACTAAATAAGGAGTCAGCTATGCGATATGTGAAAAACGAAATAAAGATCGTTGATACGACTTTACGAGACGGCGAGCAGACTGCCGGTGTTGTTTTCTCCGGTGATGAGAAAAGGAAAATAGCTAAATTGCTGGATAAGGCCGGTGTGTACCAGATAGAAGCCGGTGTTCCCGCGATAGGGGGCGACGAAAAAGAAGCTATCAAAAAAATAGTACAGGATAACAATGAGGCAAGTATTCTGGGGTGGTGCCGCGCGGTAACCGATGATATTAAAGAAGCTATTGATTGCGGTCTGGACGCGGTGTGCGTTTCGGTTCCGGTTTCAGATGTCCACATAGAGAAAAAGCTTGGTAGGGACCGGGCATGGGTTCACGACCAAGTCAAACGAGCTATAAATTTCGCTAAAAGCAATAATCTTTATGTATCCTGCAACGCTGAAGACGCTTCGCGGGCGCAAATGGAAGATCTTATTAAATTTACCAGAATAGCAAAAAAAACCGGGGCAGATCGTTTGCGTTTCTGTGACACGGTGGGTATACTCGGCCCTTCGCAGACAGCCGAGAAAGTAAGTACTCTGCTGCATGAAGTGGGTCTTCCTATTGAGATCCATTCGCATAATGATTTTGGCATGGCGACAGCGAATAGTATAGCCGCTATACGTGCCGGTGCCGCGTTCGCAAGTGTTACGATTAACGGATTAGGAGAACGTGCCGGTAACGCGGCTCTGGAAGAAGTTGTCATGGCACTTAAATATGTCGAAAATGAGCCCATCCCTATCGATACGTCTAAGATAAGGGAGTTGTCAAACGCTGTAGCCACGGCTTCCGGAAGGGAGATCCCTGTTAATAAACCCATAGTCGGGAAAAATATATTTAAGCTTGAGGCCGGTATTCATGTGGACGGACTTAGTAAGGCCGCCGAAACGTATGAGACCTTTCATCCTTCCGAGATAGGTGGTGAGAGGCAGATAGTAATAGGAAAACATTCAGGGAAGAACTCTTTGAAGCTAAAGTTCAGGGAATTTGGTATAGACCTGGAGGATGAAGAGGCGAAGGTTCTTCTTGAGGCGGCTAAAGAAAAAGCCGTGGAAGTTAAGCGTGCTCTGTTCGAGAAAGAACTCATGTACATTTATTACGAAAAGATCGGGAAAAAGGGTTGATCTCATGGAACTATTACGCGAAGAGATACAAAACGAATTCGTAAAAAAAATAGAAGAGCTTAGCGGACAGAATGTTTATGCCTGTTACCAATGCGGGAAATGCTCCGCCGGTTGTCCTTTGGTCGGGCAGATGGATATTCTTCCTCATACCATACTTCGTCTATTGCAGATGGGTCAAAAAAAAGAGGCGCTTGATTCTGAAACCCCATGGTTTTGCGCGACATGTCTTCAATGTAGCGTTAAATGTCCGAAAGGTGTGGATGTAGCCGGGATAATGGATGCTTTAAGAGAGTTTTTACGCAGGAATGGTGTTGAGAAGATGGAACTGCAGAAAATAGCGGACCGGATGTGGAAAAAAATTCCTCAGCAAGGCCTTGTCAGCGGGTTCCGAAAATTCAGTTCGTAAATACGCAATGAAACAAAGAATGAAGTGGTTTGATTCGCTGTAGTGGATTGATTTGTTGTAGGGGCTTGACTTATTGTAGGGGCTTGATTTATCAAGCCCGATATAACGGGTTCGATAAATCGAACCCGTACGTAAAAAATAGCGGAAAAATATTGTATAAGGAGAAAGATGCAGTACCCATATTTCCCGGGATGTACTTTGACCAATAAAGCCAAAGGGCTTAACGATATGGCAAAGGCTGGCGCCGACATTCTGGGGGCACCTCTTAAGGAACTGGAAAATTGGTATTGTTGCCAGGCGAATTTTTCATCCGTAACGGATAATCTTATGAATCATCTGGCTCCGGTACGCACGCTTATCGCGGCCGCCAAAGAAGGTCAAAAATTAGTCGTATTATGCTCAACCTGTTATTATGTCCTTAAGCGAGTTAGCGCAATAATGGCAAGAGATGAGGAGAAACGTAAAGTAGTCTATGAGTTTTTGGAGGAGGAATATACCAAACCGGTAGAAGTTGTGCATTTTCTTGAATATGTCAGAGATGAAGTCGGTTTCGATAAGCTTAAGGAAAACGTTAAAATGGATATCAGCGTTTTGGCGATAGCGCCGTATTATGGATGTCAACTTTTAAGGCCTTCGAAAGAGTTGGCGTTTGATGATCCTTTCGAGCCATCTATTTTTGAGGAGTTTCTGGGCGCACTAGGTTGCGAAAGCGTTGATTCACCGTTCAAGACCGAGTGCTGCGGATCTTTTCTTACTACTTTTTCCGAAAAGGGTGTAGAAGATTGTGTGGACCGGGTTCTGACTTATGCCGGAAAGAACGGAGCGGAGGCGGTAACCACAAGTTGTCCGTTGTGTAATTTCAACCTTGATTGGGCTCAAAAAGAAATAAAAAATAAGAATGAAAAATTCAACAATATGCCGGTATTCTATTTGACAGAGCTTATGGCCCTGGCTTTGGGGATTGAAGTTCCGGTCGAAGTTTGGGATGAACATGTCGTTGATCCCAGGCCGTTTTTGGCCGAGAAGGGAATAGTTAAGCGTACAGCTCTATGAAAGTAATGATTGCTTCATCGTTGCGCTCCTCGCGATCGGGCTGTGTCGTAATTTGTTTTACGGATGGTCGCATGTAATATAGCACGGCCTGAATGACGATTAATTCAATGAAATGGACTTATTATGAAGAAACGAATCGGAGTATTTTTGTGCTGGTGCGGCTCAAATATCGCTGAAGTTGTCGATGTGGATATAGTCATTGACGCGATGAAAAAGTATCAGGGCGTCGCTCACGCGGAATACTATAAGTATTTTTGTTCCGAACCCGGACAGGAAATTATAGAAAAAGCTATCAAGGAATATAAACTTGACGGTGTTGTTATGGCATCTTGTTCTCCCGCGATGCACGAAGCGACTTTTCGTAAAGCTGCCGTGCGCGCCGGTCTTAACGAATATGAATGCGAAATAGCGAATGTGCGGGAACAATGCAGCTGGGTTCACCGCATGCAAAAACCGGAAGCGACTCTGAAGGCAATAAAGTTAATATCAAGTATGGTGGAAAAGCTTAAGATGAACGAGCCGCTTATAGCGGCTTCGTCGCCTTTGATCAAACGCGCTTTGGTTGTTGGCGCGGGTATATCCGGGATGCAGACAGCTTTGGATATCGCCAATAGCGGGCATCATGTTATGTTGCTCGAGAGAGATCCGGCCATCGGCGGACATATGGCGCAGTTAGCGGAAACGTTTCCGACGTTGGATTGTTCTCAGTGCATCATGACCCCCAAAACGGTCGAGGTGTCACAGCACCCTAGAATAAAATTGATCACATACGCGGAAGTTGAGAGCATTAAGGGTAATGTTGGTAATTTTAAGGTTAAAATACGGCTTAAACCGGCATACCTCGACAGGAAGAAGTGTACCGGTTGCGGGGTGTGTATCGAAAAATGTCCGATGAAGGTATCCTCGGAATTCAACCAACACATGGGAAAACGTAAAGCTATTTATGTTCTTTCCCCGCAGGCCGTCCCCAATAAACCCGTGATAGACCGCGAAAATTGTATGTATCTTAAAAACAAAAAATGTGGTATTTGTTCCAAAGTTTGTGAAGTAGGCGCCATCGATTATGACCAGACCGAACAAACAATAGAAGAAGAGTTCGGCGCGGTAGTTGTCGCGACAGGGTACGACCTTTATTCACAGGAAAAACTCGGAGAATACGGGTATGGAAAATATAAAGATGTTATCAGCGGCCTCGATTTTGAAAGATTAAATTCCGCTTCCGGGCCGACGGCCGGTGAGATCCTGCGACCTTCCGATGGTAAAGTCCCAAAGAATGTAGTTTTTATAAAGTGTACCGGCTCCAGGGATCCGGAAAATGCTATGCCGTACTGTTCGAAGATCTGCTGTATGTATACGGCGAAGCACGCGATACTTTATAAACGAAAAGTGCCGGACGGCCAGGCTTATATTTTCTATATGGACATACGCTCCGGAGGTAAAGGGTATGAAGAGTTCGTGCAGCGAGGTATGGAAGAAGAAAAGGCTCTTTATGTGCGGGGTCGGGTAAGCAAAGTGTTTGAAGATGACGGTAAGATCGTAATATGGAGTGTTGATACATTAAGCGGAAGAAAAATCGAAGTAAAAGCGGATATGGTTGTTTTGGCTACCGCTATAGTGCCGCGTCACGACGCTAAGGATGTCGGAAAAATGCTTAATGTCTCAACGGATGAATTTGGGTTCCATAAAGAAGCTCATGTTAAATTGCGCCCTGTGGAAAGTCCTACGATGGGGTTATACTTTTGCGGATGTGGCCAGGGGCCGAAGGATATTCCGGACTCAATAGCACAGGCAGGCTGCGCGGCTAATAAAGTGAACAATCTTTTTTCGCAAGAGAAGCTTTTTGGGGAACCGGTTGTGGCATGTGTGAAAGAGGATGTTTGCACCGGTTGCGGATTGTGCGTTGCCGCTTGTCCGTATGATGCCAGAGAGATCGATCCGAAAAGGAAGATTTCGGTTGTTAAAGAGGCGCTTTGTCAGGGATGCGGCGCGTGTATTTCGGTGTGCCCGAACAACGCGTCTGAACTCAAAAATATGTCGATGGATCAGGTGTTTCGTATGTTGGACCAATTGCAATGAATGAAAGCATATTACCACAAGAGATCAAACAGGAAATTAAAGAGACGCTTAAGAAGTGTTACGCTTGCGGTAAGTGTACCTCAGGTTGTCCTATGGCCGCGGAGATGGATTTTCCTCCCCGGGAGTTTTTGAAAATGCTGGCTTTGGGGAAAGAAAGCGATATGCTTTCTTCAAAAACCATATGGGTTTGTTCTTCCTGTCAGACTTGTTACAGCCGTTGTCCGTTTGAGATCAATATACCGGAGATCATAGATAGATTAAAAGCGTACGTGTATAAAAGAAAGCTTAGCAATAAAGAAAAACCAACACAAGTGCTTCATAAAGTGTTTCTGGACAATATAAAGCGATTTGGGCGTATCCATGAAGCCGGATTTATTGGTGAGTGGAAATTGTTTTCCGGAAAATGGTTCAGCGATCTTTTTCTGGGCGCGAAGATGTTCTTTAAAGGAAAACTCGCAATTTTTCCTGAGAAGATAAAGAAGATCGAAGAGGTAAGAAAATTATTTAAATAGAGATTGCTTCGGTCTTGCAGGCCTCGCAATGATGGAAAAACATGAAATTATCTTATTATCCAGGATGCTCTTTGCACGGTACGGCAAAAGAATATGATGTCTCTACGCGAGCCGTATGTAAAGAGCTGGGAATAGAGCTTAAGGAAGTTCCGGATTGGAACTGTTGCGGGGCGACTTCCGCGCATAGTCTTGATGAGGACTTGGCGCTTACTCTTCCGGCTAGGAATTTAAAGATTATCGAGCAGGAAGGTCTTGATGTAATTATTCCCTGTGCGGCTTGTTTCTCGAGGACCAAAATATGCGCGCACACTATGAAGAACGACAAAGATATGCGGCGGATGATCGAGGAAAAAGTGGGCGTAGAATTTAAACTGAACACGAACATTTATCATCTTATGGAACTATTGGCCGAAAAGGTCGGACTCTGTGAAATTAAAAAGCATATAAAACGTAAACTCGATGGGTTAAACGCGGTTTGTTATTACGGTTGTCTTTTGGTGCGTCCGCATGGTATTACGGATCTTGACGATAAAGAAAATCCGCGGTTTCTCGATATGTTGATGGCGTCAATAGGTGTGAACGCGATAGACTGGCCGTATAAAACGGAATGTTGTGGCGCGTCACTTTCTTTGAGTAAGGGTGACGCGGTGACGAATTTAGTGAGTAAAATGATATCTTGCGCCGAAGAGGCGGATGCCGAGGCGATAGTTACGGCATGTCCTTTGTGCCAGGCCAATTTAGAGATGCGCCAGGGAAAAGGGCAAAAGATGCCGATATTTTATTTTACGGAACTTTTGGGATTGGCCTTTGGTCTTAAAGAAGTAGAAGAAGTACTTAAAGAGCATTTAGTGGATACACATTCTGTCGTTGCGGATAACGTAGGAGCGGCCTCTGGCCGCGAACTATAAAAGTTGTTCGCCGCCGGAGGCGGCTCCTACGGGTTTGAAAGATATTTATGACTAACAAAACGAACAAAACAGTTGGTGCCGCTATGGTCTTAGGCGGTGGTATCGGCGGGATGCAGGCGGCACTGGACTTGGCTGAATCCGGGATAAAGGTGTATTTTGTGGACAAGGATTCCGCCATAGGCGGCCGCATGGTACAACTGGACAAGACTTTTCCTACTAATGAATGCGCCATGTGTGTCGTGTCTCCCAAACTGGTTGATTGCGCGCGTCATGGTAACATAGAAATAATCACCAACTCCGAGATTGAGTCGATCTCGGGCAAGCCCGGAAATTTCCAGATAACCCTGAAGAAAAAACCTCGTTACGTCGATGAGGATAAATGCACCGGCTGCGGAAGTTGCGTCATAAATTGCCCGGTCAGATATCAGGTGAAGGTTATTCCTGATGAGGAGAGACAAAAAGTAAAGCTTGCGGACGATGTTAAGCCTGTTGTGGATAAGATCATAGCCGACAATAAAAGCGAAAAAGGCGCGCTTATGCTGACTTTGCAAGCCATAAACGCGTCATATAATTATTTTTCGGAGGACGTTCTCAGGTATGTTTCCGATGAAATGGAAGTTCCTCTGACTACGGTCATGCGGACCGTTACATTTTATAACGCTTTCAGCTTAAAACCACGCGGCAGGCATACGATAAGTGTTTGTATGGGAACCACATGTTATGTTAAGGGGTCCGGGCAGATACTTTCTACCTTAAGCGATATTCTGGATACGCCGGTGGAAGAAACTACAAAAGATATGAAGTTTACGTTAAAATCCGTAAGATGCCTGGGATGTTGTAGTATAGCTCCGGCGGTTATGATAAATGATAAGGTATATGGACATGTTAAGTTGAATGAGCTCTCGAAAATACTTGAGGATTATAAGTAAGGGCACGGCATGCCGTGCCCTTACAGGTTGCGAAAAACAATGATAAAAACCATTAAAGACTTAGACATATTGAAGAAGAAAGGCGAGGCGTTGCTTTCTCCCGACAAAGTGAAGGTAGCTGTCGGCATGGCGACCTGCGGGTTGGCGACAGGTGGAGGAGAAGTCTATGACGGTATAAAGTCCGCTCTCCGAGAGACCGGCGCGGACGTTATTTTGGCTAAGACGGGTTGTCTGGGATTTTGTCAGATGGAGCCGATAGTTGATGTCTGGGCACCCGGTATGCCGCGTCTTACGTACAAACAGATGACGCCACGAAAAGTAAAAGAGGTTATAGCCGCGCTTTCTTCCGGCGAGATCAAAAAAGAATATTTATTATGTAAGTCCGATTCTTCCGGAAGCGGTTTGGATAACGTTCCCGCATATGATGATGTTCCTTTTTTCGCTAAACAGGAAAGGATCGTTCTTCGCAATTGTGGTTCTATCGATCCCGACTCGATAGAAGAGTACGTAGCCAGCGATGGATATTACTCTCTTCATAAAGTGCTCAGTGAGATGTCACCTGAAGAGGTTATAGAGGAGGTTATCGCTTCCGGTATTCGCGGCCGCGGAGGCGCGGGGTTCCCGACAGGTTTAAAATGGAAATTTGCCGGAGGAGCCGAATGCGATACGAAATATGTTGTATGTAACGCTGATGAAGGAGACCCCGGCGCGTATATGGACAGGAGCGTTCTTGAGGGAGATCCGCATTCGGTGTTAGAGGGGATGCTGATAGGCGCGTATGCTATCGGCGCGAACAAAGGCTATATATACGTAAGGACAGAGTATCCTTTGGCGATAAAAAGGCTGCATGTCGCTTTGGATCTTTTAAGAAAGAACGGTCTTCTCTGTGAGAATATAATGGGTTCCAAATTCAGTTTTGATATTGAGATACGGGAAGGTTCCGGAGCGTTTGTTTGCGGAGAGGAGACTTCACTTATACATTCAATAGAGGGCACGTCTCCGGAACCGAGACAACGCCCGCCGTTCCCGGCGCAGTCGGGTCTGTGGAACTCTCCGACGAACATAAACAATGTGGAGACGTGGGCTAATATTCCGGTCATAATGCGGAAAGGGTCCAAATGGTTCTCCAATATTGGTACCGAGAAAAGTAAAGGAACAAAAGTTTTTTCGGTCGTTGGAAAGATCAAGAATACCGGCCTGGTAGAGGTTCCCATGGGAATGACGTTGAAAGAGATCATAGAGGATATCGGCGGAGGTATTCCCGGCGGCAAAAAGTTCAAAGCTGTGCAGACAGGCGGTCCGTCGGGCGGATGCGTACCTAAAGAACTGATAGACTTGCCGGTAGATTATGAAAGCTTGGCTGAGGTCGGTTCGATCATGGGCTCGGGCGGGATGGTCGTGATGGATGAAGATACGTGTGTTGTGGATGTATCAAAATTTTTTCTCGAGTTCACTATGGACGAGTCGTGTGGCAAATGTACTTCCTGTCGAGATGGATCGCAGGCGCTTTTAGAAGTATTTACAAGGATCTCCGAAGGAGAAGGCAGGGAAAACGACATAACGTTTCTTGAAGAACTTTCCAGCGCGATAAAAGACGCGTCATTATGCGGTCTTGGTCAGACATTGCCAAACCCCGTTCTCTCGACTCTAAAATATTTCAGAGATGAATATGAAGCGCATATTAAAGAAAAACGATGTCCTGCCGGTGTATGTAAAAAATTAGTTTCTTTCTATATCGATCCCGAAAAATGTAAAGCATGTTCGATTTGCGCGAAGAACTGCCCTGTCAACGCTATAACGGGAGCGAAAGATATGGTATACGTTATTGGTCAGGAAAAATGCACCAAATGCGGGATATGTTTTGATGTATGCCCGGCAAAGTTCAGCGCGGTTACTAAAATATCGGGTAAACCCGTGCCGAAGGCCGAGTCGAAGGATCTGGATAATATTGAGATTGCTTCGTCGTAATTCGTTTTGCGGGTGGCCGCATGCAATATATTGTAGGGGTTCGATTTGTCGAACCCGATATAACGCGCTTGATGAATCAAACCCCTACATTATGACACAGTTTGAATGACGAAGTTGACGAGTATAGTATATGAAAACAGTTAAACTGGAAATTAACGGTAGGGAAGTTGAGGTAGACGAGGGGACAACTGTCCTGGAGGCCGCCGAGAAACTCGAGATTAAAATACCGACCCTTTGTGCGCATAAAGCCCTGACGCCTTATGGTGCGTGCCGTCTTTGTCTTGTTGAGGTCGCGTTAAAGGGTAGAGTGCCGTCAGTTCAGACATCCTGTACCTATCCCGCGCTCGACGGACTTAAAGTCACGACAGATACCGAAAGAATAATAAATGCAAGAAAGATAATGATAGAACTTATGCTCGCGAAATGTCCGGATTCGAAGGTGATCAAAGAACTAGCCGCCGAATTCGGTGTCCCCGGAGGCAGATTAAAAGAGAAGAAAGAGGATTGTATACTTTGCGGTCTGTGTACTCGTATGTGCGCGGAAAGAATGGGCCGATCAGCCATAGGCTTCACGGGGCGCGGCTTAAATAAAAAGGTAAGTTCGCCCTTCGGTAAGCCTAATGAAGTTTGCCAGACTTGTGGCGCGTGCGATTTCATATGTCCTACCGAAAAACTTATATTTGAGGATGTGACGGCATATAAACCTGAACCGATCCTTGACGAATTCAACATAGGCCTTAATAAACGTCCGGCTGTATATACCCTTTATCCACAGGCGGTCCCGAATGTAGCGACTATTGACGAGAAACTGTGTGTTCATATGTTAAGCGGTGATTGCGGTGTATGCAAAGAAGTCTGCGAGGCAGACGCGATAAATTATGATCAGAAAGAAGAGAAGATAGATATTAACGCCGGTGCCGTTATCCTTGCCAACGGCATAGGGGTTTTTGACGCGAATGAAAAAGCGGAATATGGCTTTGACCGGTATGATAATGTTGTTACGAATATACAGTTTGAAAGGTTTTTAAGTTCCTCCGGACCGACTCAGGGTGAAGTGGTAAGGCCGTCGGATGGGAAACATCCTGAAAAAATAGCTTTTATTCAGTGTATAGGTTCACGAGACCCTTCGTGCGGGAACGAATTTTGTTCTTCAACGTGTTGCATGGCGTCAATAAAAGAAGCTGTTATAGCGCGCGAGCACGATGCCCGGATCAAACCTACTATTTTCTACATAGACATTCGAACCTTTGGTAAGGATTTTGAACGATATTATGAGGACGCTAAAAATGTACACGGTGTTAACTTTGAACGCTGCATGATATCAAAAATATACGAAAAACCTAAGTCTAAAAATGTCATGGTCAAGTATGTGGATCCTTCGGGGCAACAAAAAGAGGCCGAATTTGACATGGTTGTCCTAGCGGTAGGGATGACAGATACTTCTAAAAGCGGTGAACTTGTCAGTAAAATAGATATCGAGACGAATGAATACGGGTTCGCGAAAGTCGGGAATCGATCTCCGGGTTGTACTACCGCGGCCGGTGTATTTGTTGCCGGAACTTTTGCCGAACCAAAAGATATTCCGGAAACGGTAGCGGAAGGCTCTTCTTCCGCGGCATTGGCCTCGGCACTTTTAAGCGATTCCAGAGGATCACTTGTTGTGAAAAAAGAATATCCTCCGGAACGTGATATCTCCGCTGAAGAAGTGCGTATAGGAGTATTTATATGCCGTTGCGGGCGCAATATCGCGTCGGTAGTCGATGTTCCGCGCGTAGTGGAGTTTTCAGCTAAACTCCCGGGAGTTGTTTTCGCGTCGGAATTTTTATATAGTTGCTCCAAGGATTCGCTTGATATGATCAAGCAATATATCGCTGAACATGATCTTAACCGTGTAGTTGTCGCTTCATGTACTCCGCGTACGCACGAAGCGCTTTTCAGGGACACCGTAAGAGAAGCGGGATTAAATAGATTTCTATTCGAGATGACCAGTCTTCGTGAGCAGGTCTCATGGGTGCACAGGGACGACCCCGTCAGGGCTACCGAAAAGGCCAATGAACTTGTAGCTATGATGGTCGCCAAAACCAGATTGGTGAACCCGTTGAAAAGAGAATTTTCGGATACGGTACAGAAAGCTATGGTATTAGGCGGTGGGGCCTCCGGAATGCGTGCCGCTTTATCTGTTGCTGAACAAGGATATGAAGTTTATTTAGTCGAAAAAGAAGCGTCGCTGGGGGGGCACCTCAAAGATCTTTATTATAATCTCGAAGATTCGGATACAGCAAGCTTTCTGGCCACTTTAATTGAAAAGGTATCTGCCGATGATAAAATACACGTAATGATGTCTTCAAAGTTAAAAGAGACTTCCGGATTTGTAGGAAACTACAAGTCGATTATAGGATCCGCCGGAGAAGAGAAAAAGATCGAACATGGCGTGATCATTGTGGCGACGGGCGCGAAGTCTTATGAGCCTGAGGATAACGAGTTTGGATACGGTTCTTCGGATTCGGTAATGACTCAGGTAGACCTTGAGGGCCGTATGGTAAAAAAACCTGAGGATTTTTCCAAACCTCAAACCTACGTTATGATACAGTGCGTCGGTTCCCGCGACGAGAAGCGGCCCTATTGTAGCCGTATATGCTGCGCGCACGCGATAAAGAACGCGCTTAAGCTTAAGGCTTTTAATGAAGGCAACGAAGTCATAGTGCTTTACAGAGATATAAGAACATACGGGTTTATGGAAAAATATTATCTTGAGGCTCGCGAGAAAGGTGTTATCTTCTCATGTTATGACAAGGAGAAAAAGCCTGAGGTTAGAGCTGATAGTGGCGGTATGATGATAAGGCATATGGATAGAATCCTGGGCAAAGAAGTTATGTTTGCACCCGATAAACTTGTTTTAAGCGCGGGCATTTCCCCGGGCGACAATGATGAGCTTACAAAGATACTTAAAGTACCTTTGAATCAAGACGGATTTTTCTTGGATGCACATGCTAAGATCAGGCCGCTTGACTTTACGGCCGACGGTATATTTTTCTGCGGGTTGGCGCATTCGCCGAGATCTTTAACCGAATCGCTTATGCAAGCACAGGGCGCCTCAATACGAGGTGTAACGGTATTGTCGAAAGAGAAAATAGAAGCGAAAGCCATTACCGCGTGTGTGAACGAGAGAGTTTGTACAGGTTGTGGGCTTTGTGTTACGGTTTGTCCGTATGATGCCAGAGAAATTGATGAAGAGACGCGAGTGGCACAGGTAATTGATGTAATGTGCCAGGGTTGCGGAGCATGTGCGGTGGCGTGTCCGAGTGGGGCGACTTCGCATAAAGGATTTACGAAGAAAGAGATATTATTGATGACGGATGTCGCGGTGGGGAATAAAAAGGATAAAGGATAACGTAGGAGTTGCCTCCGGCAGCGAACAAAATAAAGAGAGGAAGCAATGTCACAATTCGAACCTAATATAATCGCTTTTGTATGTAATTGGTGTACTTACGCGGCGGCGGATCTCGCTGGAACAAGCCGTATACAGTACCCGCCGAATGTGAAGATAATCCGTCTTATGTGTTCCGGATCGGTTGATCCTATATTCGTGATGAAACCCTTATTGGAGGGGGCTGATGGGGTTCTGATCGGCGGATGTCATCCGGGAGATTGCCATTATACTTCAGGTAATTACAAAGCCAGGAGAAGAATCGTGATACTGAAAACTATCCTGGAGAATATGGGGTTTGAGTCGGATAGAGTATGGCTCAGGTGGATAAGCGCGAGTGAAGGTAAGGCTTTCGCGGGCATTGTGACCGATATGGTTGATAATATTAAGAAGTTAGGGCCAAATCCTATGAAGGAAAAGTGGGATCTATAATATACAAGCGTAGCGTGTTGCATGGGTTCTGTAAGATGAAACTTTCGTCATTCGGGTTGTGTTGTAATTTGTTTTGCCGGCGGCGGTACGCGATATAATGTAGGGGTTCGATTCATCGAACCCGATATAACGAGCTTGATGAATCAAGCCCTACATCAAGGCACAGTCTGATTGAAAAAACAGCGTTTTGCATGAGTTTGAAGAACCCATACAAAGGAGGATAAGTAGTAAAATGTATTACAAATTGGTAGTAAAAGAGAATGATCCGATAGAGGCGGTTAATAATTTTCTCGCGGGACTTTTGAGAGACGGCGTGGTGGACGCGCTCCTGGTTCCCCAGGAGACACCTGGGTCGAAGTCAGTGGTCCAAACGCTGGTAAGAAGCGAAGACGCGTTAAAAAGCGCTAATGTTTTCGCGCCGCTTCTTCTGACGAATTCAGCGACATCCGTAGGGCGCATTACGCTTGATGAGCCAAAAGAAAAGATAGGAGCTGTTCTTCGTTCATGTGAAATACGCGCCGCTATTGAACTCGCGAAACTTAAACAGCTCAACCTGGATAATCTGGTTATAGTAGGTGTGGACTGCCTCGGGACGTATGAATCGAAAGTTTATAAAGGTATTGCTGAGAAGGCACAGGATTCAAAAACCCTTACTTTGGAGTATCTCTCGAATACGGTCGGAGCTGAAGCGAAAACGTCCGAAGGTGCCGGGGTGCGAGGTGCCTGTCAAAATTGCGCTTATCCAAACCCGGCTAATTGCGGTATATCCATAAACTTTTTGGGGTTGGATGTCAAAAAAGAGGTACTGATACAGATCTATGATGAAATTGAGGGACTCGATCCCGAAAAGTTAGACCTTACGGTTCGGGATGAGGTTTCCGCGTGGGAGGCGGCGTCAGAAAACTGTCTTAATAAAAGGAAAAAGTCCGCGGAGGCGTTTATAAAAAAGACGCTCCAAGAGACAAAAGATATATCCGGTTTTACAAAAGAATTGGAACAATGCCGCAGGTGCTATAATTGTCGGAAGGAATGTCCGATATGTTATTGCCGGGAATGTATTTTTGATTCACGTACATTTGAGCATAATTCCGAACAATACCTTAACTGGGCAAATAGAAAAGGGCGGATCAGAATGCCCACCGATACACTTTTGTTTCATCTGACCAGAATGAACCACATGATTATTTCTTGTGTCGCGTGTGGGCAATGTATAAGCGCGTGCCCCAACGAGATACCGATAGGCAAATTTTTCAAAGCTACGGGAGCGAAGGTGCAGGAGGTTTTTGAGTATGAACCTGGAAGAAGCGTAGACGAGGAGATCCCGCAGTCGACTTTTAAAGAAGACGAATTTTCTGAATGGGGCGAAAGCAAATAGCGGGTGGTGAGTTTTAGGTGATAGGTGTTGGAGAGAGACCTCCTTACTTTGTCATCCTAAGGATCTCGCGAAATGGTACTTTCGTTATTAGGGCTGTGTCATAATTTGTTTCGCGGATGGCCGCGTACAATATATTGTAGGGGTTCGATTTATCGAACCCGATATAACGGGCTTGATGAATCAAGCCCCTACAATATGACGCAGTCTGATTGACAAAAACGGCGTTTCGCGTGAGTCTATGTCATCCTGAGCGAGGCCGAAGGTCGAGCCGAAGAATCTAGACTAAAAGGAGCAAATTATGGCTGAAAAAACGGCTGAGAAAAAAGTTGAAACAAAAACGGTTAAGATCTACATTATGGGTAAGGAGTATGAGGTGCCGTCATCACTTACCATAATGAAGGCGCTGGAATATTCAGGATACAAATATATCCGTGGCTGCGGTTGTCGCGGTGGAGTATGCGGAGCGTGCGCGACAGTATATCGTCTGCAGGGAAGTTATAAATTAAATGTAGGCCTCGCGTGTCAAACTGTTATAGAACCTGACATGTATCTCGCGCAGATCCCGTTCTATCCGGCAAACAGGGCTGAACATGTTCTTGAGAATATGAGCCCCGCGGTGGAAGAGATACTTAAAAGATATCCCGAAATAGCGCGTTGTCTTTGTTGTAATACTTGTAAAAAGTCTTGTCCGCAAGAACTCGAGGCCATGGAATATATCCAGGCGGCGCTCCGGGGAGACCTCAAAAAGGCCGCGGAATTATCGTTTGAGTGTATTATGTGCGGTCTTTGCGTGTCACGCTGTCCGGCCGAAATACAGCATTATAACGTGGCGATATTATGCCGTAGATTATACGCGAAGTATATGATGCCCAAAGCCGAACATCTCAAAACTCGCGTAAAAGATATAGAAGAGGGTAAGTTTGATAAGGAATTAAGTGAATACGTAAAAATGGACGACAAACAATTAATTGGTGAATACGACAAGAGAGACATAGAAGCGGTATAGGGAGGGAAAAATGTCATATCCGGATAATATGTTAGAGAATATCAAGAAAATTGAATCTACCAGAGCCAGGATAGTTGAAGAGGCTAAAAAGGGTGATAATTTCCCTCGTCTTTCACTGGAGGACGGAGAAAAGCTTTTGAGAAAGTATCATCCCGACTATAAAGATGGGACGAAACGGGAGCTAAAAGTGGGAAAAAGCAAAGGTGAGCTTGTTCCTAATGAATTCGCTGATGTTATAGAAGCCTATCCGGGCATTGAACCCGGCGAGATAGACTTGGAGCAAGTCGACTATGATGTCGATGTGCTGGTGATTGGCGCGGGCGGCGCGGGTTCCGCGGCCGCGCTTACGGCACAAGAAGCCGGCGCGAAAGTTTTGGTAGCTACTAAATTACGTCATGGTGATGCCAATACAATGATGGCAGAGGGCGGTATACAGGCGGCGGATAAGGAAGAGGATTCACCCACCCGACATTTTTTAGATGCTTTGGGAGGCGGTCACTTCTCTAACGACCACGATCTTTTGGCGGCGATGGTTCATGACGCGCCCGCGGTTATAGAATGGCTCGAAGATCTTGGCGTGATGTTTGATAAGGACCCGGACGGAACAATGCGTACATTGCATGGAGGAGGAACTTCAAGAAAAAGAATGCATTCGGCCGGAGACATGACAGGTGCTGAGATTATGCGTACGCTTCGTGACGAAGTGAGGAATAGAGAGGATATAAAAGTAGTGGAATACGAGCCTGCGGTCAGCCTTATAAAAGATGAGACTGGCGGGTGTGCGGGTGCGGTGCTTCAGAATATGGAAACCGGGAAATTCTCGGTTGTCAGGGCAAAAACCGTTATAATCGCGACCGGTGGATTCGGAAGGTTGCACATACAGGGGTTTCCCACTACCAATCATTATGGCGCTACCGCGGATGGCCTGGTTCTGGGGTATAGAGCGGGATGTTCTTTTTCCTTTATGGACGCTTCGCAGTTCCATCCGACAGGGGTTATATTTCCTGAACAGAACGTAGGTCTTCTTATTACCGAAAAGGTAAGAGGCGCCGGATCGCAGCTTGTGAATGCTGATGGTGAACAGTTCGTATATCCCCTTGAGCCGCGCGATATCGAGTCTTCCGCGATAATACGTGAGTGTTTCGAGAGAAAAAAAGGCATAGAAACCCAAACCGGCCGCATAGGTGTGTGGCTTGATTCACCTATGATAGATGTTCTGGAAGGCGAGGGAACCGTTCAAAAAGAATTTCCGGCAAAATACCGCCAGTTCATGAGGCATGGAATAGACATATCCAAACAGCCGATGCTCATATTTCCGACATTGCACTATCAGAACGGTGGGTTAAAAATAAGTGATGATACTTCTACCGAAGTTCCGAATCTTTATGTGGCGGGTGAGGTTTCCGGCGGGATCCACGGTCGTAACAGGCTTATGGGTAATTCCCTGCTGGATGTAACTGTTTTTGGACGCCGTGCCGGTACGGCCGCGGCCCGTAAGGCAAAAGAAGTAAAAGTAGGTACGTTGACATTGCGTCACCTTACCGCTTACGCGAAAGAACTTGAGAGCGTGGGCATAAAAACAGAACGGATATCTCCGATGATACTTCCGGACTATGTCGGAAAAGTCGGATAAAAAGAGGTAAATTATGAATGTTTATATAGCGGCAACCAGACAAAACGACGGGAAGACGATAGTTTCTTTGGGGATTTTAAGCGCGCTGAAGAAAAAGGTCAAAAAAATCGGGTATATGAAACCCGTTGGACAACAGTACCGTTTAGTGGAAGGTAAAAAAATAGATAAAGACGCGGTCCTTATGCAGAAGATATTTAACTTTAAGAGCGATCTTTCCAATATGAGCCCTATCGCTATTCCTCCGGGGTTTACGGAAAATTATATTTTGAAAGGTAAAAAATCTACTTTGGAACGCAAAATCGTGAATGCGTATAATAATTTGGCTGAAGATAATGATTTTGTCCTCTTAGAGGGTACCGGTCATGCCGGGGTGGGATCTGTTTTTGATATGTCTAACGCCGCTGTGGCTGATCTTCTGAACGCCAGGGTTGTAATGGTTACTTGTGGAGGTGTTGGTAAGCCTATTGATGAGATAATGCTGAACCATTCCAAGTTTGATAAACATGGGGTTGAAGTTCTGGGGGTAATAATAAACAAAGTTCGAAAAGATAAATACGATAAGGTCGATCGTCTGATAAGGGTAGGACTTGAGAAAAAAGGTATTAATGTGCTTGGCGTGATCCCATTTGAAAAGGTTCTTTCTAATCCGACGGTTGCAGAGCTATTGGAAGACTTGGGTGGTAAATTTATCTGCGGTGAAAAAGGGTTAAGTAATATTGTGGAGCGATTTGTTATAGGGGATGTGGTCGCTAACGAGGCATTGGATCATCTTAAGGGCGGAACGCTTTTGATAGTCCCCGGCAATAGAGAGGATTTTATTTATGCCGCGCTGTCAGGCTGGGTTTTGGGGATCACCGGAAAGTATCATATTTCAGGGATCATAGCGACATATGGCAAAAAACCTCATAAGAAAGTAGTAGATGTTATTGACAGGGCAAATATACCTTTGGTGATTATGAAAGAAGATTCTTTTACAACAGCGCGCCGGATCAGCAGTATGATATTTAAGTTACGATCGGAAGATAAAGAGAAAATACAGAAAACAGAAGCGATGATAGAGAAATATGTGGATGTTGACAGGATATATGATATGGTGAGTAGTAAATAGTTACAGGCGCGGGATCGCCTTTGGCGAAGGGCCGCGAACTTATAAAGAGTTGTCATCCCGAGCGAGGCCGTAGGCCGAGCCGAGGGATCTAAATGCCGTAGAGATTGCTTCGGTCGGACCACTCTCTTCGCTGTGCCCGCTCCCCCGCAATCAGGCTGTGTCGCAATCCGTTTTGCGGATGGCCGCATACAATATATTGTAGGGGTTCGATTCATCGAACCCGATATAACGGGCTTGATGAATCAAGCCCCTACATTATGACACAGCCTGAATGACAGGAGTTTAGGTTAATGATAGCTAAATATTTGGATAGAGAACCCAAAATTGACAAAACATGTTTTATCGCGCCTGGAGCTAAACTTGTAGGTGCGGTAGAGGTAGCCGCTCATTCCAGTATCTGGTATAATGTAGTAGCTCGCGGCGATATAAATGAGATAAAAATAGGCGAGTATACGAATATCCAGGATGGAACTGTGATCCATGTAGCGGATGATAGAGGTGCGTATATAGGAAACAATGTGACGGTAGGACATAATGCCGTTATTCATGCCTGCGATATAGGCGATAATGTATTAATAGGCATGGGAGCCGTTATTTTGAATGGCGCTAAAATAGGCAAAGGCGCTAAAATTGCCGCTGGCGCCGTTATTTGTGAGGGCCTCTGTGTTCCGGAAAAAACGCTTGCTATGGGTGTACCCGCGAAAATAACAAGAAAATTAACAGACCAAGAGTGTGACAAAAATATATACTGGTCTAAAAAGTACGCTAAACTTTCTCAAGAATTCAGTGGGAGGAAAATATTATGAGCGCAAAGAAGATATTTATTGTTGACGATGACATTGACTATATAAACGGTACCAAGGTGGTTCTTGAGTCGGTCGGATACGAAGTGGGATATATTACTTCACCTAAAGAAGCGGTAGAGAATATTGAGAGATTCGGACCTGATCTAATTATCATGGACGTTATGATGGAAAAGATGAGTGATGGATTTGACCTTTCACGGGAAGTGAAAAACGACGATAGATTTAAAGATATACCAATAATGATGGTAACAGCTGTTGGTGACGAAACGGGGTTTCACTTTTCAGCCGAGGCGGGGGATAGAGCGTGGCTGCCGGTAGATGATTTCATCGAAAAACCTATTTCCCCTGATGAATTAATAACAAAAGTAGCGGGTCTTTTAGGAAATAGATAAAATATGTGTGGGGCGCGGCATGCCGTACCCCCACCACGAATGATATTGTTATGAAAACAAAAAAAGACATATTCATAGTAGATGGGATGAGGACCGCGATCGGAGGGCTTGGGAAAAGCTTAAAGACAGTTCCTGCCGTCAGTCTTGCCAGTTGTGTTATCAAAAAACTCCTGGAGAGGAATAAGATCGAGAGTGCCGCGGTAGACGAAGGTATACTTGGAAACGCCGTCAGTGCCGGGCTTGGTCAAAATCCGGCACGGCAGGCGCTTATTCGCGCAGGTTTAAATTCTGATATACCCGCGTTCACTATCAACAAGGTATGCGGTTCGGGTTTAAAAGCGGTGATCCTGGCGTCACAGGCTATTCTTTGCGGTGATGCCGAGTTGCTCCTCGCCGGAGGCATGGAAAATGTCTCAAGAAGTCCGCACTTGATACCAAGGAGGACAAAGCCTTCAGATATCGATCTGGACCCCAGAGATAATAGTCTCATCAATGATGGTTTGTGGTGTAGTATTAACGACACGCATATGGGCACGATCGCGGATTATACGGCGAAGGAGTATGAAATATCCAGAGAAGAACAGGATAAATACGCGCTGGAAAGTCAGCGTAAAGCTGTTAGGGCTCAAGAGAATGGTTTCTTTGCCGATGAGATAGTTCCTGTTAAAATTGGTGATGATCGTTTCTTCAGTGTTGATGAAAAGCCGCGAAAAAATTCATCGATCGAGAAACTGGCCAAGGTGCCGCCGGCTTTTTGCCCTGAAGGAACCGTAACGGCGGGGAATTCGCCGGCTCCGGCGGACGGTGCGGCGGTTTTGATGATATCGTCAGCCGAAGGTATGAAAAAAAATGGATTAAAACCGGTAGCGCGTATTCTGAATTACGCTACGGCCGCGGTCGAGCCTAAACTTGTTTTTACGTCCGCGGCTAAAGTCGCGAAAAAATGTTTAAAAGCCGCTTCTATTAGTGTTTCAGAGGTAGATATTTTTGAGATAAATGAGGCTTTTGCGGTCCAGGCGATACTAACTGATAAACTTGTGGGTATCCCTGAGGAAAAGTCTAATATATTTGGCGGGACCATTGCTTTAGGCCATCCCTTAGGGGCTTCCGGGGCGAGAGGCCTTGTTACTTTGATAAATGCTCTAAAGAGACAGAATAAAAAGATAGGAATGACCTCTATATGTTTAGGTGGAGGATGTGCCGTCGCTTTAGCGGTAGAGTTGATGTAGGGGTTCGATTCATCGAACCCGATGATGGATATATTAGAGTTTTGCGAAATGGAACTTTTGTCATTCGGGCTGTGTCGTAATTTATTTTGCGGATGGCCGCATACAATATATTGTAGGGGTTCGATTCATCGAACCCGATATAAGGGGCTTGATAAATCAAGCCCCTACATTATGGCACAGTCTGATTGAAAAAACAGCGTTTTGCATGAGTCTAATTAATACACTGAAAGGAGAATAAAAATGCCAAAAATACTTATTATTGATGATGATCCGGATATTGTGGAATCGATAAAGGTCGTATTGGAGAGTGAAAAATACGATGTTGTGACTGCTCCTACCGGGGAAGAGGGTTTAAGACAAGCGGAAGAGGAGAACCCGGACCTTATAATGCTTGACGTTATGATGGAAACAGGCACCAAAGGGTTTGAGGTCGCGAGAGAACTCAGGAATAAAGAAGCTCATAAAAATACACCCATTCTTATGCTTACGGCATTAAAATCGGAAACCGGTCTTGATTTTAAGGGAGAAGCTGGAGATGAGGTATGGCTGCCCGTGGATGATTTTTGTGATAAACCGCTTAAGCCGGATGAAATAATCACAAAGGTAGAAAAGCTTTTAAATAAAGGATAACCGGATAATGCCTGGATATCATGTTTCCCGTGAACTTGTCGAAAGACTCTATTGGCTCACCAGGCTGAGATGGATAGCTGTAGCAGGTGTGTTTGGCACGACTATGTTTGTCAGCAAGGTGTTGGGTTTAACGCTTCCGATGAATCCGATCCTGGCGATCGGATTCATGATAGGTATATACAACCTGTCATTTTATCTACTCTTAAAAAGCATCAAGATAAAGAAAAATCGTAACATATTTGATGCCGCTAATTGGATATCTAATTGGCAGATATCTTTAGACCTTACATGTCTGGCAGGGCTGATACATCTATCGGGAGGCATTGAAAATCCTTTTATTTTCTATTTTATTTTCCATATGATAACAGCGAGCATTCTTCTTTCACGCCGTGCGGCTTTTATTCAGGCGACTTATGCCGTATTTTTGTTTTGTTCTATGGTGATCCTGGAATATTTCGGTATTCTGCATCACTATTGTTTGAAAGAATTTCTGGCGTATGACCTGTGCCGTAATCTTGTGTATATCGCGGGGGTTTCTGTAGTCTTTATTTCTACGGTGTATATCGCGGTGTATATGGCGACATCTATTTCGAAAACATTACGGGAGAAAAGCAAAAAGTTACGGATGGCGAATAAGCAGCTTAAGGATAAAGATCGGATAAAAAGTGAATATGTGCTTCAGGTCACACATGATGTAAAAAGTCATCTCGCGGCCATACAAAGTTGCGTGGGGCCGGTAACGGCGGGGATCACCGGGGAGCTTAATGAACAACAACAGTCTCTTCTTAAGCGGGCGGAGGAGCGCACAGGGAAACTGCTTTTATTTGTTAAGGCGTTACTGGAAATAACGCGCATGAAATTGAGCAACAATATAACAATGGCGTATTTTTCTCTAAGCGAGGTTGTGAAAAATGTGATACTTGTTCTGGGGACAAGAGCTAAAAATAGAAAAATAGATCTGGAAGTTGAGATGGATCAAAGTATTGGCGATATTTGGGGGATGAAGACAAATATAGAAGGTGTGATAATGAATGTTCTGGCAAATGCCATAAAGTATACGCCGACCGGAGGTAAGGTTTCTCTAAGCGTACAGGATAAAGGAGAATCCGTTCTTATGGTGGTTAAAGATTCCGGTATAGGGATACCCACCGAAGACTTACCTAAAGTATTTGATGAATTTTATAGAGCTTCCAACGCGAGAAAATCCGAAAGGGAAGGAACTGGTCTCGGATTGTCTATAGCCAAACAGACAGTGTTGAGACATAAGGGTGAAATTTGGGCGGAATCTAAAGAAAATAAAGGCAGCACCTTTTATGTGTTACTGCCGAAAGGTGGAGAAAAATTATGACAAAACCATCGGAAAGAGAATATCTGTCAACATTAACAAAGATAAGTAAGGCTATAACCAGCGACCTTTATCTTGAAGATATATTAAAGCTTATAGTCAGCCTTACAGCAAGTGTTATGAACGCTAAGATCTGTGCGTTATGGCTCCTGGATGAGGAAACTAAAGAGCTTACAATAAGAGCTACGCAGGCAATGAGCAAGGAATATCTAAAGGAAAGGGCGCTGAAACTGGGAGAAGGGATTGTCGGGCTTGTCGCTAAGAAGAAGAACCCTATCGTGATTCTTGATGTTTCGAAAGACGAGAGGTATAAAGAAAAAAACCTTGCTAAGAAAGAAGACCTTATTTCTATGCTTAGTATCCCGATGTTGGTGAAAGATAGAGTGATAGGTGTTGTTAATGTATATACTGTGAAGGAGCGTAAGTTCACCAAGAGTGACGTCGACCTTTTAAGCGCGGTGGCTAACCAGGCGGCTGTAGCTATAGAGAATACGGAACTCATGGTTAAAACAAAAGTTGTTCAGGAGGAGCTGGAAACTCGAAAAAAAGTTGAAAAGGCCAAAGGTATTCTTATGAAAGAGCGGGATCTGCCGGAAGAAGAGGCTTTTAGCCTTATGAGGAAGTCCAGCATGAATAAACGCGTTACGATGAAAGAAATAGCGGAGGCGATAATACTATCGTTTGAGATTTCAGGTGGGAAAAGGTAAAGATATGGAAGTGAAAGATAGTGTAACATATTGTGGGCACTTTCGAAGTGTCATCCTGAGCGAGGGCGAAGCCCGAGTCGAAGGATCTGGCATAAGGTCTTTGAAAAAATAAAAAAATGGCATACCCTAATGGTTGTTATTGTTGAAGTAAGAACC
>JAJRVD010000002.1 GCA_024277375.1 Candidatus Omnitrophota bacterium
AACCATTAGGGTATGCCATTTTTTTATTTTTTCAAAGACCTTATGCCAGATCCTTCGACTCGGGCTTCGCCCTCGCTCAGGATGACACTTCGAAAGTGCCCACAATATGTTACACTATCTCCTCAGGCTTTGTAGCCGTGGTAGTGCAGTGCTGGAGCAATGTTTCCCAAACTTTCAGTTTATGATCATTCAGCCATATGCCAATAGGAGCGGCCTCCTGTATAAATGGAGTGGAGTTGACTATGACCAAAAGCGCCAGACAAGTTGCTATGGTTTTAATTAGACGATTATTTCGGTGCATTTAATAAGCCTCCGTACAGGTTTTATGTCATTTCAGTTGAGCTATTCTACCAAAAACACACAATAAAGTCAACAAAAACTTAGTTCCCCACGCTGAGAAACTATCCATAAGGGAACAGTATAGGGACGCCATAGGGGACAGCCTCCTTTTGGCCAAAAGGAGGCTGTCCCCTATGGCGTCCCCTATGCAATTGTTTCAATGCTTCGTTATATGGGTTGACATATTCCCTAAAATATGTATATTAGTCTCTACGGTCTATGAGAGCGAGCGTAGCACAATGGTAGTGCAGAAGCCTTCCAAGCTTCTGACGTGGGTTCGATCCCCATCGCTCGCTCCACTAAATTATCGCGCATTATTTGACTTTGATCGTACTTTACGTGATATCGGGTTGTCTATGAAGGATAAGAAAAAAATACCAGAGCCGGCTATACCGCGTCTTTCTCTATATTCCAGGGCTCTTCATGCCGCTGGAAAGATAGAGTTCATCTCCTCAGAGGAGTTAGCTTCTCTTGCCGGGGTTAAGGCTGCCCAGGTTCGCCGTGACTTGACGTATTTTGGTCAATTTGGCACTCCCGGCAAAGGTTATAATGTAAAGAAACTACATGGACAGATAGTTCGGATACTCGGCGGCGATAAAGAATGGAACGTCGCGCTGGTGGGTGTAGGTAATTTAGGTGCCGCTTTTCTTCATTTTGAAGGGTTTCGTCAGCGCGGGTTTAATATTGTTTGCGCTTTTGACCGCGACGAATCTAAGGTAGATAAAGATTTTGGAACGGTTAAGGTCCAGTCCATAAGCGACTTACAGGAGACCCTGAAAAAGGGAGATATAAATATCGCGATCGTAGCGGTTCCCGGAGGGGCCGCCGAGGAAGTTATGAATGCACTTAGCGATGCGGGCATAAAAGCGATACTGAACTTTACATCCTTTAGGCCGCAACTGCCGAAAAAGGTACAAGTTTTGAATATGAATTTGACAATTGCGTTGGAGCAGTTGGCATACTTTTTGACAAAGGAAACGAAGGACAACGTTTTTTTTGTGTAACCTCGTGATAAAATTCACTGTGATATTTGTCACAATATGAAAAATCATTATCCGATAAACTTAGATCTGGAAAAGAAGCGATGCATTGTGATCGGCGGTGGTAACGTGGCTGAACGCAAGGTTAAGCGCCTCCTGGATTGCAATGCGGTAGTTACGTTGATAAGTCCGGAGGTTTCTTCCGGGATAATCCGACTTCGCAAAACTAAAAAAATTAAAGTTGAAATGCGGCGGGTTGCCCTAAAAGATCTTAAGGGCGCGCAGTTGGTTATTTCCGCTTCTGATGACAGGAAGGTAAACGCTTCGGTATCTGATTATTGTCATCGCAATAACATATTGATAAATGTTGTGGACTCGCCAAAAGAATGCAACTTTATTTTACCTTCGATCGTGACCCGAGGAGACCTCAGTATCGCGATATCTACAGGTGGAGTAAGTCCAGCTCTTTCTAAAAAGATCAGACAGGACCTTGAGAAAAGGTTTGGCATTGAGTACGCTAAGTTTTTGAGATTGATGAAAAAGGCGCGGCCAAGGGTAATTAAAGGGGTAAAGAACGCGGGGTCGAGAAAAACAATTTTTGAAAAAATTGTTAAGTCCAACATTTTAGTGTTGATAAAGAAGGGTAGAGAAAAAGACGCAAAACAAAAAATGGAACGTATTTTAAAAAATGATAAATAGACTAACAGATTTTTCTTCAGGGTTCGGAAATGCGTATTTCGTTACGCACCTTATCGCTATTGTTGCCAGCTATGCTGTGTTTTTTGTGACGTTCTCTGCGGCGGTTCTATATTTGGTGCAGGATAATAACTTGAAGCGTAAACATCTGGGCGCGATGTTCAATAGATTGCCGGATCTATCTTTGTTAGACAAGCTTACTTATAGATCAATTGAGTTGGGGTTTCCTATTCTGTCAGTGGCTATCATTGCCGGATTTCTTTTACAGAAAGATATTTCGGGTTCTTACTGGAATTGGAATACCAAGGAAGTATATTCGGTAGTTTCATGGCTTCTTTACGCTGTAACACTACACGTGAGGTTGTCATCCAAGTTGCGCGGGAAAAAGGTAGCGCTTTTATCAATTTTGGCGTTTGGTATAATTGTATTCAGTTTGTTCGTCGGATGTGGGGGATAATGAACTTGTTTGTTTTGGGCATAAATCATAAAACGGCTCCCGTCAACGTAAGAGAAAAACTCTCTTTCAGCGATCAGGAGATCGTTGAGGCCAATAAAAAGCTCGTGTCAAAGACTTCATTGAACGAAGGGTTGATCCTCTCAACATGTAACCGCGTGGAAATTTATGGAGTTTCGAACGATCCGGATGCCGACCATTTTGGGGAGATAAAAGGGTTTTTAAGTGATTTTCACCAGTTGGATCCCGAATGTTTTGAGGATAGACTTTATAACTACAACGGTGATAGGGTGATTAGGCACTTGTATAGGGTTGCTTCCGGGCTTGACTCGATGGTGATCGGAGAGATGGAAATATTAGGGCAGGTTAAAAAAGCTTACCATGTCGCTAAGGAAAGTAAGACTACGGGAAAGATATTGCATAGATTGTTTCAGAAAACTTTTACGACAGCAAAGAAGATCAGAACTGATACCGCTATTACCAGGGGATTGGTTTCCGTAAGTTCGGTCGCGGTTAAACTGGCCGGAAAAATATTGGGAACTTTAGTGGACAAAGAAGTTCTTGTCGTTGGTGCGGGGCAGATCGGGGAACAGTTGATGATGTTCCTGAAGAAGAATGGGATAAAATCTATTTTAGTGGCCAATCGGACGTTTGAAAAAGCACAGGAATTAGCCGTAAAATTTAACGCGACCGCTGTAAAGTTTGAGGATTTCAAAGAGGGACTGGTAGAGTCTGATATTGTTATTGCTTCGACAGGAGCGCCTCATTGCCTGATACGAAAACAGGACGTTTCCGAATTTATGCCGCGCCGCCGGCAAAGACCGCTTTTTATCATAGATCTGGCAGTTCCGCGTGATGTTGAGTCAGAAGTCAATGACATAGATAACGCGTATTTGTATGATATCGATGATCTTCAGGGAATAGTGGAAAAAAACATAGAATTAAGAAAGAATGAGCTAGAAAATTGTGACAAAATCATAGCAGATTCATGTGATAAGTTTCTGCATTGGCTGCAAGTCGAGAAGGCAATAAAGAATGACGAAAGATACGTTGATAATAGGGTCGCGTTCAAGTAAACTGGCGCTTACTCAGACTCGTTTAATAAAAGATGCCATCGAGGCGGTATTTCCGGAGTTGAAGGTAGCGATCAAAACTATCAAAACAACCGGATATAAGATCCTGGATGTTCCGTTAAGCAAGATTGGTGATAAGGGGCTCTTTACTAAGGAGATCGAAGAGGCGCTCCTGGCAAATGAAGTTGATCTCGCGGTTCATAGCATGAAAGACCTGCCGACTAAATTGCCTGAGGGCTTAGTGATCGGAGCGGTTACGAATAGAGAAAATTCTTGCGACATACTGGTTTATTCCGAAGGCTATACTCTCGAGACATTGCCTCAAGGCGCTAAAGTAGGAACGAGTAGTCTTCGCCGCCGCGCTCAAATTCTTAACAAACGAAGTGATCTTGAGATCCTTGATCTTAGAGGGAATTTGGATACACGTGTTCGCAAACTTGAGCAAGGTCAATTTGACGCCATAATCCTGGCGTATGCAGGCGTGAAGCGTCTGGGGCTTGAGGTGAAGATGTCGATTATATCGGTTAGCGATATGTTGCCTCAGGCGGGACAAGGCGCGTTGGGGATCGAGATAAGGGAAAATGATCCTGATGTCAGCAGGATAGTTGACGTTTTAAATGACGCGAAATCGCGTCTTTGTGTTGAAGCGGAACGCGCGTTGCTTGCTGTGTTGGAAGGCGGATGCCAGGTTCCTATCGGAATGTCTGCCCGAATAGAGGATGAAATGATCCTTATTTCAGGTGGTGTGTTTTCATTAGATGGGAAAAACGCCGTGCGAGATGAAATAGATGGCGACAAAAAGGACGCGTCTGGTTTAGGCGAAGAGTTGGCAAAAAATTTGCTAGACAAGGGCGCGGGAGAGATCTTAGAGGAGATCAGATAATAATGCCAAAAACAGTATATTTAGCGGGAGCCGGACCGGGAGATGAGCGGTTGATAACGGTTAAAGCACTCGACCTCATAAAAAAGGCCGATTGTATAGTCTATGACTACCTTGTCAATCCTAATTTGCTGCGATTCGCGAAAAAAAAGTGTGAACTTATATACGTGGGCAAGAAAGCGAAAGCACATACATTAACGCAAGAGAAGATCAATGAACTTTTGGTGCGAAAAGCCAAAAAGCATGATATGGTGCTTCGCTTGAAAGGTGGAGATCCTTACATCTTCGGAAGGGGAGCGGAAGAGGCTCTTCATCTCAAGAAAAACAAAATTAATGTTGAAGTTGTTCCGGGCATAACAAGCGCTATCGCGGTTCCGGCATACGCGGGAATATCGCTTACTCATAGAACGGCGAATTCTACAGTTGGCTTTATTACGGGGCACGAAGATCCTACAAAGGATATCTCCAGTATCGATTGGGACGCGCTTTCGAAGGCTTTAGGGACAATGGTGTTTTTGATGGGGGTTGGCAACCTGCCTAATATAACAAAGAAACTGATCGCGAGCGGGAAATCCAAAAAGACTCCTGTAGCTCTTGTTCGGTGGGGAACTACCGCTAAACAGGAAGCAGTCACAGGCACGCTGGGAAGTATTGTACAGATAGCGAAGAAAAATGGGATTAAACCCCCCGCGATAATTGTTGTGGGAGAGGTTGTGAAGCTTAGGAAAACATTGAACTGGTTTGAGGAAAAACCTCTTTTTGGTAAAAGAATAGTAGTTACTCGTACTCGCGTGCAGGCAAGTGGCTTGTCGGAAAAATTTATCGAGTTGGGCGCAGAGGTTGTTGAGGTCCCGACGATCGAGGTCGTATCACTAAAGGCGGACAAAAAGGTTAAGGCCGCCTTTAAGAGGTCTGAATATGATTGGATCTTTTTTACAAGCCAGAACGGCGTTAAGGATTTCTCGGACATGTTGGACCGGATCGGAAAAGATAGTCGTATTTTTGGACGATCTAAAGTTTGCGCTATTGGCTCTGAAACGGCAAAAAGTCTGGCCAAAATTGGGATAAAGCCGGATTATGTTCCCGGCGAATTTCGTGCCGAGGCGATAATTGATCATTTTAAGAAGAAACGTATGGCAGGTAAAAATGTGTTGATCTTGCGCGCGAAACAGGCGCGCAATGTATTGCCTGACGGACTTAAGAAATTAAAAGCGCTGGTTAAGGTCGTTGATCTTTATGATACACGTACTCCTAAAGAAAGCGACGGGCGGCTAAAAGATATTTTTAACGATAAGGTGGACATGGTTACTTTTACCAGTTCGTCGACCGTTAAGAATTTTGTTAAACTCGCGGGGAAAAATTATAAAAAAATGGTCAAAGGCGTAAAGATAGCATCTATTGGACCGATCACGTCCAAGGCTATAAAGGAAGCGGAGTTGAGTGTTGATGTTAGAGCAAAGGTCTATACCATAAAAGGATTGGTAGAGGCCATAGTAAAGAAGATAAAATAGATTCCCGATAAAAATATTCGGGAATGACACGGGGGAATAATGATAAATTGCACAAGATTGCTTTGCGGGGTAGCGGGTTCAAATGATGATATACGTTACAAAAAGGGGAAACCCGCCGACACCAACAGACCCATCGTTGTCTGGAATTCGACAAGAAAATGTAACCTTAAGTGTATACATTGTTACATTGACGCGACTCCATCAGCGAGTGCGGGCGAGCTCACGACTGTCGAAGCTAGAACGATGCTTGACGATTTGGCGGATTTCGGAGCACCGGTATTTCTCTTCTCAGGAGGGGAACCGTTCATGCGGGATGACCTTTATGAACTTGGGAACTACGCTAAGGGCAAAGGCCTTAGAACTGTTATCTCTACGAACGGAACTATGATAACAGATGATGTTGCCAAAAAAATACGTGACACCGGTTTTTCATATGTGGGAATAAGCCTGGACGGCCTTGAAGATGTTAATGATAAATTCAGGGAACAGAAGGGCGCGTTCAAAAAGACATTGGAAGGCATAAGAAATTGCAAGAAGAACGGTGTTCACGTTGGGTTAAGATTCACTATCAACAAACATAACTTCAGGGATATCGCGGGTATCTTCGACCTGATCGAGAATGAAGGCATTCCGCGCACATGTTTTTATCATCTGGTTTATTCCGGGCGTGGAACTGATATGGTAAAGGATGACCTTACTCATTCTGAAGCTCGCGATACAATGGATCTTATTTTTGATAGGAGTGAGGATATAGTTGCCAGGAAACAAGATACAGAGATACTAACCGTAGATAATCATGCTGACGGTATTTATCTGTATCTTCGACTGAAGAAAAAGGATCCTAAGCGCGCCGCGGAAGTATTAGAACTTCTTCGCATTAATGGCGGGAATAAATCCGGCATAGGTATCGCTAATGTGGATAATCTGGGCGAGGTACACGCGGATCAGTTTTGGAGGCATTATTCTTTTGGAAACGTAAGAAAGAGAAAGTTTAGTGAGATATGGATGGATGAAAGTGACGAATTGTTGAACGGTCTGCGTCACAAAGTGCCTCTATTGAAAGGTAAATGCGGAAGATGTAAATTTAAAGACGCGTGTGCCGGTAATTTCAGGGTCCGAGCCGAAGCGGTATACGGTGATATCTGGCAGGAAGATCCGGCATGTTATTTGACGGAAGAAGAGATATTAAATGGGTAGAGATTGCTTCGTCGCCTGCGGCTCCTCGCAATCAGGCTGTGTCGTAATTCGTTTTGCGGGTGGCCGCATACAATATCTTGTAGGGGTTCGATTTATCGAACCCGATATAACGGGCTTGATGAATCAAGCACCTACATTATGACACAGTCTAAATGACAACTCTTTCTGTCATTGCGAGCGAACAACGTGAGCGAAGCAATCCCAAAAAACGGTATACGAAATATGAGATACGGAATACGAATTATGGCTTTTCCAGAAGACAGGATGAGAGATAAAAGAATAACTGAGGAAACGAGGCGGAAGTACCGTGAAACCGGTGAACTTTCCCCTAAAGACCTGGTTATGCCTATTTTTGTTAAAGAAGGTATTTCTAAAAAAAATGAGATCTCTTCCATGCCGGGCATTTATCAGTTCCCTTTTGAAGATGTTGCCGCTGAAGCTCAGCGAATTTTAGATGCCGGTGTTCCGGCTGTTATTTTGTTTGGTATACCCGAGAAGAAAGATGAGACGGGATCGGGTTCTTATGCTGAAAATGGAGTAGTTCAGAAAGCTATTCGAATTATAAAGGAGAAGGTTCCTGAGATTACTGTTATTGGTGATGTGTGTATGTGTGAATATACTTCGCACGGTCATTGCGGGATACTTAACAAGTCAGAAAGCAGGGGTCGGGAGTCAGAATATATAGTTGATAATGATGCGACAATAGAGATTTTGGGGAAAATTGCCGTTTCTTATGCTAAGGCGGGAGCGGACATTGTCGCACCATCAGCTATGATGGATGGTCAGGTTAAGGCCATAAAGGATGCGCTTACGGTGAATGTTTATCCTGATGTTAAAATAATGTCTTACTCTGCAAAATATGCTTCCGCTTTTTACGGACCCTTCCGGGACGCGGCAGAATCTCCTCCGCGATTTGGAGACAGGCGAACGTATCAGATGGATCATTACAACTCTGACGAAGCAATTCTTGAGTCTGCGATGGACATAGAAGAGGGTGCGGATATTTTGATGGTGAAGCCGGCCTTGGCGTATCAGGACATTATATGCCGGTTAAAAAAAGAACTTAATTTCCCGCTTGCTTGTTATTCGGTTAGCGGAGAGTACGCGATGTTCAAGGCGGCCGCTGCTAAAGGTTATTTAAATGAAGAGAAGGTGGTTTTAGAATCCCTTGTAGGATTAAAACGCGCGGGTGCGGACACGATTATAACATACTACGCGGTAGAGGCGGCGAAATGGCTCACGAAATAGAACGTCATCCTGAGCGAGGTCCGAAGGACCGAGTCGAAGGATCTCAATTAAGAATGATAGCCTGGGAGCTCACGCGGAGTTGTAATCTGTCGTGCGCGCATTGCCGCGCTTCAAGTGAGAGTGGTCCTTATGAAGGTGAGCTCACAACGGAAGAGTGCTTCAAAGTAATTGATGATATAACGACAGTAGCGAAACCTATTGTGATCTTGACCGGCGGTGAACCACTCCTGCGTGAAGATGTTTTTGAGATCGCCAAATACGGGACAGAGAAGGGTCTGAGAATGGTTATGGCTCCGAACGGAACGCTTCTTACTCCTGAAAATGTAAAACGATCAATTGAGGCGGGAATAAAGAGAATATCGATCAGTTTGGATGGACCGGACGCGGCTACTCATGACGATCTAAGACAAGTTCCGGGCGCGTTTGACGCGGCGATCAAAGGTATTTCCGCCGCCCGTGACGGCGGATTGGAATTTCAGATAAATACGACGGTTACTAAGCGTAATGTTACGCTTTTACCTGAGATGTTGACATTGGCACGAGACTTGGGGGCTAAAGAACATCACATATTTTTGCTTGTTCCGACCGGGAGAGGCAAAGAAATGGAAGAGGACGAACTTACCCCGGAAGAATATGAAGATACCCTTAAATATCTCAGTGAAGAAGGGGACAATACGAACGTAGCTATACAGGTAACCTGCGCGCCGCATTTTAAACGTATTATGCTGCAAAGTCATTCGAAGATGGCAAAAACCATTCGTGGCAGGGGCTGTATGGGCGGGATAAGTTTTTGTTTTATCTCTCATGTCGGAGATCTTCAACCCTGCGGCTATCTTGAGCTTGATTGTGGCAATGTAAAAAGAGAGGGATTCAAAAAAGCCTGGGAAGGATCTGACGTCTTTAACAATTTGAGAAATCCGGCCATGTATAAAGGTAAGTGCGGGATATGCGAGTTCAAGAATGTTTGCGGTGGGTGCCGCGCGAGGGCGCAAGCCAAATATGACGATTACCTGGCAGATGAACCATATTGTGTGTATGAACCAAAGAGGTGCGATAGTTCTGATGGTGAAAAAGCAGAGATCGCTGAGTGCGATAGATAAAAAGATAATTAACAGGTTGCAAAGAGACATTCCTTTTGTGAAGAAACCATGGAGCGCGATCGCTCGTGAACTTGAGATAGATGAAGCGCGGCTCTTGAAGCGGATCGGACTGTTAAAGAAGATCGGAGTGATCCGAAGGATAAGCGCAACTTTTAATCCGCAAAAAGTGGGATTTACCTCAACACTTGTAGCCGCGAAGGTCGCGTCGCGAGACATTGATAAAGTCGCTAAAAGGATAAACGCTTACGAGGAGATAACACATAACTATAAAAGAGATTCGGAATACAATCTTTGGTTTACGCTTGTAGCGCGGAGCAAGAATAGAATTTCGCAAGTGTTGAGAGAGATAAAAAGGGACAATAAGGAAATCAAGAAGTTAGTGAATTTGCCCGCGAAACGTTTGTTCAAGATCGGGGTTAAATTTAAGGTGTAAGAGGGGATCTCTTCGTCGTCATTTGTTTCGCAAATGAGCTCCTCGCAATCAGACTGTGTCACGACATAACGGGCTTGATTCATCAAGCCCGTTATGTCGGGTTCGATAAATCGAACCCCTACATTACATTGTATGAGGCTATCCGCAAACCGAATTACGACACAGCCTGAATGACGGCTCTTGCTGTCATTGCGAGCGAAGTGAGGGAAGCAGTCTCTAAAGAAACCATGAATAATATTGACAAAAAGATCATCAGTTTACTTGCGCAGGATATCCCGTTGGTGGAGCGGCCTTTTGAGGCGCTTGCGAGCAAGCTTGGCACGCAAGAAGCGGAACTCATAAAAAAGTTGAAAGCATATAAGAAAAGCGGTCAGATGCGAAAACTCGCCGCGGTTTCTAACCACAGGAAGATCGGGTTCAAATATAATGCTATGGTCGTGTGGAATATTCCTGAAGATAAATCTGAAAAAACCGGAGAAATAATGGCTACTTTTAACGGGGTAAGCCATTGTTATCAGAGAAGTAAATTCCAAGGCTGGAAATATAATCTGTATACCATGATACATGGGAAGACAAAAAAAGAATGTTTTGATCTGGCGGCTAAAATCGCGAAGAAGACAGGTTTTGAAGATAATATGGTGCTTTTTTCGTCAAAGGAGTACAAAAAAACCGGCGTTAAGTACTAGAATTACGTAGGAGCCGCTTCCAAGGCTGTGTCGTAATGTAGGGGCTTGATTCATCAAGCCCGTTATATCGGGTTCGATAAGTCGAACCCCTGTAATATGTTGTATGCAGCCATGACTTGTGACACAGCCCGGAAGGAGGAGAACCTTAAAGAGGTATATTATGAAACATGCAAAATCGAAAAAATATTTCAAAGAGGCCAAAAAGGTGATTCCCGGCGGGGTAAACAGTCCCGTTAGGGCTTTTAAAGCTGTTGGGGGATGTCCTGTATTTATTGACAAGGCCAAAGGCGCGTACATTTACGATGTTGACGGGAATAAATATATTGATTACGTTCTTTCCTGGGGACCGATGATACTCGGGCACGCTAATGATAAAATTTTAAAGCCTGTCAGCAGGCTTCTTAAGAATGGAACAAGTTTTGGCGCGCCGACTCGCAGAGAGGTTGAGCTTGCCCAACTTGTAGCGAAAGCATATCCTTCGATCGAAAAGGTAAGGCTTACTTCTTCCGGAACTGAAGCAGCAATGAGCGCGATAAGATTGGCAAGAGGATATACCGGACGGGACAAAATAATTAAGTTTGAAGGATGCTATCATGGGCATTATGACAGCCTTTTGGTCAAGGCTGGCTCAGGTGCCGCGACTTTTGGGGTGCCATCTTCGGCGGGTGTTAATGCAAGTTTTGCCAAAGATACCATAACACTTCCTTATAATGATTTAGAAAGCGTTAAAAAGGTGATCAGGAAGGAAAAAAATAAAATAGCCTGCTTGATTCTAGAACCGATTCCTGCTAATATGGGGGTTGTTTTACCGGAGCGAAATTACTTAAAAGCACTGCGGAAGATAACGGAAGAAAACGATATTATTCTGATCTTTGATGAAGTAATAACAGGTTTTAGAGTCGCGTTGGGCGGCGCGCAAGAGATATACAATATAAAACCGGATCTAACCGTCTTGGGCAAGATCATAGGCGGAGGGTTTCCAATAGGAGCTTTTGCCGGTAAAGCGAAGATCATGAATTGTTTGTCTCCGGACGGATCGGTTTACCAGGCGGGAACTCTTTCAGGTAATCCGATCGCGGTGGAAGCGGGAATAAACACCATAAAAGCATTAAGGAACAAAAAAGCCTACAAACAACTCGATCGCAAAGGGGAACTGTTCGAAGATGGGTTGCGAAAAATATCGGACAGGACGGGAACCAAAATAGTGATCAACAGATTCGGTTCATTGCTTACCGTGTTTTTTACAACGCAGGGAAGCGTAAAGAATTATGCAGACGCGGCAAAGTGTGACGCGGCAAAGTTTGGCAAGTATTTCGGAGGGATGTTGGATCAAGGCGTATATTGCGCCCCTTCACAGTTTGAGGCGAATTTTTTGTCAGTGAAACACACGGTTAAAGATATAGAGAGAACTTTAGAGGCAGCGGAGAAAGTGTTAATGGGAGTATAGATTCCCGATAAAAACATTCGGGAATGACACGTTGGAGGATAGCATATGTTTATAAAAATTGTTGTTGAGAATTGGAAAAAGCTGTTCATCGCGATAGGCGTTTTATTCGTTATATTCATTGTCGTCTCGGCCGCTTTGATCCATTTTACGGAAAAGCCCGAATTTTGTAACACATGTCACCTTATGAAGCCCTACCATAAAGCATGGACAGAGTCGGCTCATAAGGATGTTAGCTGTCTTAAATGTCATATTGAGCCGGGTTTGAAATCGCATATTAAGGGGAAGATAGACGGTTTGATGCAGGTTCTGGAATATGCATCAGGTAGATACTCTGAAAAACCTGTAGCGACAGTACGGGATATTTCTTGCTTGCAAGAGGGTTGCCACGAGAAAGAGTCTCTTAGAAACAAGAAAATAATGTTCAAGGATAAGGTTGAATTCCATCATAAAACACATTGGCAGGAACATCCCGAGCTAGGTAAGAACATAAGTTTAAGATGTGCTACGTGTCACATGTGGCTTACCTTTGATAAGCATGTAGCGGTTGATGAGAATACTTGTTTTATTTGTCACTTTAAGACGGTACCAGTTGAAATGATCACCGAGCAATGCACTAAATGTCATACCGGGATAAGCGAGACTGAGACGCATCGGGAGTATATGGCCGAGGGGATGCATTGCGCGGATTGTCACGACACGATAAAGACCACAGACGCACCCGTCCTAAAGCAGATGTGTTATTTTTGCCATGCCGATCAGGATAAGCTGAATAAAATAGATGACAGGGAACTGTTGCATCAAAAACATATACCTGACAACAATGCTGATTGTATAAGTTGTCATGAATTGATAGCGCACGGGAAGGAATAAGTTCTAACAAGAAGAAGGGGGTTAATGTGAAGAAGAATGTTTTAGCGATTATGGTCGTGGCGGCCTTATTGGGTGTATCGACCCTTGTTTTTGCTGAAGGCGGTCACCAGTACATTGGCGTAAAGAAGTGCTCTATGTGTCATAAGTCCGCGTCAAAAGGTAACCAGTATGGTCAGTGGTTGGGTACAAGACACGCAAAAGCTTATGAGGCTTTAGGTAGCGCGGCGGCTAAGGAAGCAGCGGCAAAATCCGGAGTTACCGGCAATCCACAGGAAGCACCCGAGTGTTTAAAGTGTCATGTGACCGGCTATGGAGCGGACGCGAGCCAGCTGGGAAAAGGTTACAAGAAAGAAGATGGCGTACAGTGTGAGGCTTGTCATGGTGCCGGCGGCGATTATTGGAAGATGAGTACAATGAAAGATAAAGCGGCAGCTGTTGCCGGTGGCCTTGTTATTCCGTCTAAAGAAGTATGTGTGAAATGTCACAATGAAGAAAGTCCGAATTTCAAAGGGTTCAACTTCGATGAGTATAAGGCTAAGATAGCGCACCCGAGATCGTAGTTAGAACCGTCATTGCGAGGGCTGCATACAACATAATGTAGGGGTTCGATCCGTCGAACCCGATATAACGGGCTTGATGAATCAAGCCCCTACATTATGACACAGTCTGAATGACGACAAAAAAAGGAAAAATTGTGAATAGGATAGGTCATATTTTAGGGTTGGTCTTCGCGACGATCTTGCTGTTTGCGTCGAAAACGTTTCTTTTGCTCAACCCGATAGTGTCAGCGGGTTTTTTGTTGCTTGTCAGCATGTTCTATGTTGTTTGTACCGTTGTTTCCAAAAGATCACTGTTTTTGTATCCCGTAATGTTTTTTGGGGCACTGGCTTATTATTTGTGCCTATACGGTGCGGGTATATCGTATATATGGTATCCCGCGCATTCCTTTGTGCTTATCGTCCTTTTAGCGATAGCGAAATATATCGCCGGATCCAGAGGAAAAAGGGAGTATTCGAATGCTTTTCGGAAAGGCATTAATACGACGGTTGCTTTTTTTACCTTTTGGGCGTTGAGCTTTGCCAGAACATATTGGGGTTCTGATCCCATGGTGTATGTTCTGGCCTTTTTTTGTTACGCTGTTTTTTATCGTGTTCAGAACCGTCTTGATCCGGAAAGACGAAATCTTACCTATGTATGGATCTTTTATGGAATAGTCGGAACTTTGGCGCTAGCGGGTATGCAGATTTTCCCTCCATTGGTCAAAACCGCGTTATTAGTGCTTTTGGTTTTTGCGCTTGCCCATAGGAGTATAAAAGTTTACAAGAAAGGTGGATACTTCGCGACTATGCCGTTTCTGATCGGGATTCTTGTAAGTACATTTTTTGCGTTTGTCTTTTTTTCCCGTCAGTGGAATGTGTTAGCAATTACATTTCTTTTTAGTTCTTTAGCGTTTTGGTACGTATACAAGGCTATTAAAGAAGAAATTGTTGGTGACCATATCAGCAATGCCGGCGAAAAATTTTTGATGATCGTTTTTAAGTCAGGTTTTATTCTATTGCCCGTGGTGTTTTGGGGCATTCTTTTATCCAAAGGTTTTCCTCCCGGATACTTGAACATAACACTATCGCTTGTTTTTGCATTATTCTTCGCGAAGCTGACGCGTTCACCGTATAAAAGCTTGTTCAAGAAGAGGAACCACTATGTGTATCTGTCTGGCATGTTCTTTACGGCGCTGGTCTATTTGGTGGTGTTTTCGTTTGAGCGGTTTATATCTAGAGAGTATCTGTTCCTTTTTACCCCGGTGTGGATGGCGGTCTTGCTCAGTATTGCTGATTTTTTCAGGAAAAATGAAGACTTAAAAAGAGCAAACTCGATCATTGATGTCGCTTTTTTGCCTATCGCGATAAACGCGATACTCCTAATGACACTTAATGTTTTTAATCCAACGTTGGGCATGATCTTGTCGGGCATAACCATCGTAACGCTTTTTATGTTTTTGGCAATATTAAGGAGCCATATAGTTTTCTATTCGTTCTCACTGGCCTCCTGGTTCGCTTTGTATAGTGTGCTTCGATCTGTATCCGCTTCGACACAGGTCTTTGTATTATCCTACATGACGGTCGCGCTTGCCTGCGCTCTGTCCGGGTATCTGCTGACAAGGAAGAAGAATGTTACATCAAACGTATTTAACTTTTCACTCGTATTGTATTCTTTGACCGCGATACAATTGGTCCCCGTAGGGTCAAGCTTGCGTTTGGTCGTTCTGTGCTCTATGGCGATAGTGTATTTACTGCTGGGGGCTCTTTTGAGCTTGAACAAAAAGACTGATGGCCTTTTCTCGAAAATCGGACATTTCTGCGCGGGTATGATAATTTTTAGTGTTCTGTCCGATAAGTCATTCAATCAGGCGATATATGCCAGTTTTGCTTTGGCTGTAGCGTATTTGTTGCCGCTACTCTTGCATAAAAGAGAGAAATACGCGTATCCCGCGAGTCTTTTCGCGGCGCTGGGATATCTTCTTTTATTGATCAAAATATGCCCGTCCAATTGGGTCATGTTCGCATATCTACCGTTAATAGCGGTGTTTCTTTTTCATCGGAAGGCACCGGCGGCACGTACATCAGTCTATTTTTCCTCAGTCGCTATTGCTTTCTGGGCGCTGACCTCCAGTGCCCTAGTCCCGATTTTCGCGGCTGGGTCCTCAATTTTGTATGGTATTGTTTTTATTTTGTTCGACAGAAAAGCGGTCTCTTTTACTGCAACATTCGCGAGTTTTTTGTTCTTGGGAGTTTATTTTCTCCTTAACAGTTTTTTTCCGACAGAACAAGCTATTATGTTCTTTTGCGTGGTTACCTTCATACTTTTTGTCGGTGGTGTTCTCTCGAGGAATGTTGAGCGTATTAAACAATGGAGTAGTGCTTTTACGATCGCCGGGGTCGCGTTTCTTTTTCTTGCCGCGGTTATCTCAGCATTTGCCGGAGCGATTACGGCAACTAAAACCGTTGTTGTTCTCTCGAGCGTCGCGTTTGTTCTGACCGCGTTAATATTCCGTAAGGAAATTTTTCTTTATCTTCTAACCTTAAATATGGCGTTATTGTTTTTCAATTTTGTGCAAACTTCAGGGACGGTGTTTACTCAAGATTTGTTTGTATACTTCGTGTACGGAACTCTATTGATCGGGGCGTTTTTTGTCATACCTTATGTAAAGCGGTTGCGCAGGTATGATCGTGTTTTTACGATGTTCACGATCGCCAACTGGAAGGGTATACTTGTTTATTCTATTCCGGTATGCGTTATCCTTGTGATCACCTTGATGTTATACGCTGTCAAGATCACCGAGCATCCTCAATTTTGTAGTTCTTGTCACTATATGGATGACTATGTTGAATCCTGGGAGCATTCTAATCACAAAGATGTTAAGTGCGTTGATTGTCATTATGAGCCCGGAGTGAAAGCGATCGCGATAGGAAAAGTAGAGGGGCTTGTTCAGCTGGTGAAATATATGACCCATACATATGGTTCCAAGCCATGGGCGGAGGTTAGAGATAAAAGTTGTTTGCGTGAAGGCTGTCATGACAAGATGGACAGAAAAAAGCCGGTAATATTCGAGAAGGGAATACCGTTCGCACATTCAACACATCTGGATAATCCGGCTCAAAAACATACTCTCAGGTGTACCACTTGTCATGGTCAGTCAGACGATGAGGCGTAACATCTGTCTGTAACAAAGAGCGCCTGTTTTGTATGCCATTTCAAAGACAAAGAAGCCAATCAGACGTCTAATTGCGGAACATGTCATGGAATGCCGGATGCTCATAAGGAGTTCATTGAAGATACCACTAACGTAGATTGCATGGCCTGTCATGAGGGGATTACAGAAGGAAGCGGCAAGGTAGAGGCTTTTTATTGTTTGTTTTGCCATGGCAAAAAGGATGTTCGAAAGAAGATCTCTATTGAAGAGATGCACCAAAAACATGTTACGGATAATAAAGTCGAATGTTTTCAGTGCCACGGTGTCGTGAAACATGGACCCGGGGAGGGAATATAATATGAAATGGGAAATATCGGATAAAGCAATGGAGTCCAGCTTTGTTCAAGAGGTTGAAAAGAGAAGCGAACAGAACGTTTCGTCTTGCTATCAGTGCGGGAAGTGTTCGGCGGGGTGTCCTATTTGCCAGGATATGGATTTTTCCCCCAATCAGATACTTCGTCTTATTCAGATGGGGTTAAAAGATGAGATACTGGCAAGTTCGTCCATATGGATGTGCGCTTCTTGTCAGACCTGTACAACAAGATGTCCTTTGAAGATAGACTTGGCAAAGATAATGGACGCTTTGCGGATAATTTCACATATGCAGGACCATCAGAAAAAGTTCAAACCGAAATCTTTTGTGAAAGACCTTGCCGGACGAACATATGACAGTTTGCTTAAAACTCTCGATATGGATGTTACCTCTAACCTGAAAGTTTTTGCCAAGGTTTTTCTGGAAAGTATACGGCAATATGGAAGGCTTTCGGAAGTCGGCCTGATCTTGAACTACAATATCAATAGCGGATTTTTGTTCTCTAACGTTAAGAATTGTCCCGCGTTTCTTTCGAGGGGCAAACTGAAGATAAAACCGGCCGATCTTAAAAGGATCGACAAGGTAAGACGAATATTTGAAAAACTAGCTGAACTAGAGAAGGAAGAATTATGAAGTATGCCTATTTTCCGGGATGCTCACTACACGCGACAGCGGAAGAATACGCCCGATCAAGTGTCGCGGTTTGCGAAAAACTCGGTATTGAACTAGAAGAGATCGAAGATTGGTTGTGTTGTGGAGCTACACCCGCGCATATTACTAATCATCTAGCGTCTATTGCTTTACCTATAGCCAGTTGCGCGTGGGCTGAAAAGCAAAAGCTGGATGTTCTTACCTGCTGCGCGGCATGTTCCAGCAGGCTTAAATTGGCAAATCAGGAAGTGAAAGAAGATCCTGAGCTTCGCGCTAAGGTGAATAAAATTATTGAAGAGGACTATAAAGGAAATATAGAGGTACATCATATACTGGAAGTCCTCTCAAAAAAGGTGGGGTTCGAGAATCTAAGAGAACAGATCGTAAAGCCGCTCAATGGATTGAAGGTAGCTTGTTATTATGGCTGTCTTTTAACGAGGTTGCCTGAGCCTTTGCGGCTGGACAATCTTGAAGACCCCATGGTTATGGATGATCTCGCGACGGCAATGGGCGCGGAAGCGGTTGACTGGCCGTATAAAACCGAATGTTGCGGAGCTAGTCTCGCGGTTATACAGGAGCAAACAGTATTAAGGCTCGCTAATGACATTTTAACCATAGCTGAGGATAGCGGAGCCGAATGTATTCTTGTAGCCTGTCCTTTGTGTCAGTCTAACCTGGATCTGATGCAGTCGGGAGTAAATAAAAAATACAATAAAAACTTCAATATTCCGGTGTTTTATTTTACTCAACTTTTAGGGCTGGCGATGGGCATAGATAGAGAGAAGCTGGCGTTATCAAAATTAATCGTTAACCCTTTCCCGCTTTTGGCGGAGAAGGGGTTCATAGAAAAAGAGGCGTATCTATAATGGCTAGAATAGGCGTATTTGTATGTTGGTGTGGTTCTAATATCGCGGAAACGGTTGATTCCGAAGGCGTAGGGGAATATGCCGCGAAGTTGCCGGGCGTTGCAGTCTCAATGGATTACAAATATACATGTTCGGACCCCGGACAGAAAATGATAATCGAGGCTATCCGGGAGCATAAACTGACCGGAGTTGTTGTCGCTTCATGTTCTCCGCGTATGCATGAGACTACCTTTAGACGAACTGTTGCCGGTGTGGGGTTGAATCCCTATTTGCTTGAGATGGCAAATATACGGGAGCATTGCTCATGGGTGCATCATGACAAGGAAGCAGGCACAGAAAAGGCAAAGATATTGGTTCGTATGATGGTAGAAAAGGTGAAACATAATCATAAGTTATATCCTATCAAAGTACCTGTGACAAATAGAGCTCTCGTAATCGGCGGGGGTATTGCCGGCATACAGGCCGCGTTGGATATCGCGAAGGAAGGTCATGAAGTAATAATTGTGGAAAAACAACCATCAGTGGGTGGGCATATGTCGCAGTTGGATGAAACTTTTCCAACGTTGGATTGTTCTCAGTGTATATTGACTCCCCGTATGGTAGAAATAATCCAGGATAAAAATATAAAACTCTATGCCTACTCGGAAGTCGAATCGGTAAGCGGTTTTATCGGCAATTTCAAAGTAAAGATCCGCCGCAAAAGTCGCTACCTGAAGGAGAGTGAATGTACCGGTTGTTCTGATTGCGAAGAACCATGTCCGGTAGAACTTAAGAATGAATTTAACGAAGGTTTGGATACCCGCAAAGCTATTTATCGTCCATTTACACAGGCTGTTCCGAATTCATTTCTTATCGAGAAAACAAAAGAACCGGCCCCGTGTAAAGTGGTTTGTCCTATAGGACAGAATGTGCAGGGTTATGTAGCTTTAATGTCTAAAGGTAAATTTAAGGAAGCACTTAAAGTTGTGCGCGAAACCAATCCGTTCCCGTCGGTTTGCGGGAGGGTTTGCACCCACGTTTGTGAAACCGCGTGCAACAGGAGCCGTATAGATGAGCCTATTTCAATAGCGTCACTAAAAAGAGTTTTGGGAGACTTTGAGGCCGCCAATCCGGAGCTTATAACATACGCGAAACCTGAAGAAACAAAATCTGAAAAAGTTGCTGTTGTCGGCGCCGGTCCTGCCGGACTTGTATGTGCTTATGACCTGGCAAAAGCGGGATATAAAGTTAAAGTGTTTGAATCTACACCCGTGGCGGGCGGGATGCTCTATTTAGGTATACCGGAATATCGGCTTACTCGCGATGTTATTGCCAGGGAGGTAAAGGCTATCCAGGATATGGGTGTTGAGATAGAACTGAATTCGCCGGTTGATGACGCGCAAGAACTCTTGAAAAAGGGATATAAAGCTGTTTTTCTCGGTATTGGTTGTCAAAAAGGAAAAGACCTTGGAATAGAGGGTGAAGATGCCGAAGGCTCTACGGACGCTGTCGCGTTCTTGAAAAAGGTGAACCTCGGAGAAACAACTAAAGTAGACGGTAATGTTATTGTTGTAGGTGGTGGTAACTCCGCTATCGATGCCGCGAGAAGCGCGCTTCGACTGGGGGCTAAGCAGGTAAAGATAGTTTACAGACGCTCTAAAAAAGAAATGCCCGCCGATCCGAGAGAAGTTGAAGATGCTGAGAAAGAAGGCGTGAGCATAGAGTTTCTTTCCAATCCGACCAAAGTAATAACTGAAAATGGCAGGATAACCGAGGTAGAGTGTTTAAGGATGGAACTCGGTGAACCTGACGGATCCGGGCGAAGAAGGCCTGTGCCCGTAAAAGGATCTGAATTTATTATCAAATCAGACCTCTTAATAAGAGCTGTAAGCCAGGCTATGGAACAGGATTTTGATAAGTCCGAAAATATTAAATTAAGCAGGTGGAAAACTGTTGATGTAGATCCGTTGACACTGGCGACTTCAGTCGATGGAATATTTGCCGGCGGCGACGGTGTTAATGGACCGGAAACCGTAGTTAGAGCAATGGAAGACGGATATATCGCGGCAGAATCTATAAAGAGGTTCTTAACTTCCCGAGACCTGAAAGAAGGGCGTAACTTTCCTGCTCATAAGGTCACCGAAGAACCGGCAGAGAGGCTTTTTGAGGGAGTTGAAAAAGCCTCGAGAGTAAAAATACCTGAAATATCGATTGAGGACAGAAATAACTTTAAAGAGGTAGCGAGTGTTCTTTCCGATGAGGACGCGATCAAGGAGGCTAAAAGATGTCTTAATTGCGGGATATGTTCCGAATGCGGGGAATGCGGCAAAGCGTGTGAAAAGGATCTGATAGACCATAATATGGAAGATGAGATCGTCGAAGAAGATGTGGGCGCTATTGTTGTCGCGACGGGATATGATCTTATGGACCCATCGGTATATGAAGAGTACGGCTACAAAAAATATCCGGATGTATTGACCAGTTTAGAATTTGAGAGAATGGTAAGTGCCTCCGGGCCGACAAACGGAAAGTTAATAAGGCCTTCAGACGGACAAACACCTAAAAATGTGGTTTTTGTCCAATGTGTCGGATCCCGGGATGAAGATAAAGGGTATCCGTATTGTTCAGGGATATGCTGTATGTATACGGCAAAGCATACGATGCTTTTTAAACATAAAGTTCCTGACGGAAAAGCTTTCGTTTTCTATGTCGACGTTCGAGCTTCAGGGAATAACTATTAGCAGTTTGTCAGGCGTGTTGTTAAGGAGAAAAAGGCAATATATTTACGCGGTAGGGTAGCGAAAGTATTTCCTCTGGGACCAAAGCTCATTGTTAGAGGTGCCGACACTCTAAGTGGAGGGCAGATCGAGATAGAAGCGGACATGGTAGTTCTGGCTACGGCTGTGACGGCGGCTCCAGGAGCGGATAAGCTTGCGCAGACATTGAAAATTTCCTATGATGAGCATAATTTTCTTTCGGAAGCTCATCCGAAGTTACGTCCGGTTGAGACTAATACCGCGGGTATATTTTTGGCGGGTACATGCCAGGCTCCCCGGGATATTCCTGAAACTGTCGCTCAGGCATCGGGTGCCGCGGCAAAGGTATTGGGTATAATTCATGGTAATGAACTGGAAAGAGAGCCCGCGACCGCGATCGTGGACGAAACCAACTGCAACGCGTGTTTCGACTGCGAGAAAGTATGCGCTTATAACGCGGTAGAGGAAAAAGAGATCAAAAACAGAAAAGGTGAACTAATAAAAGTTGTTGCCAGTATAAACCAGGGGATGTGTCAAGGGTGCGGGGCATGTGCCGCGTCCTGTAGATCCGGATGCATAGATGTTCAGGGCTTTACGGATGAACAGATATACGCGGAAATATTGGCAAGTTAATTCAGCATTCGGGCTGTGTCGTAATTCGTTTTGCGGATGGCCGCGTACAATATGTTTGTGGATGGCCGCGTACAATATGTTTGCGGATGGCCGCGTACAATATGTTTGTGGATGGCCGCGTACAATATGTTGTAGGGGTTCGATTTATCGAACCCGATATAACGGGCTTGATGAATCAAGCCCCTACATTATGACACAGTTTGAATGACGGAACAGGAGAAACATGAAAAAGTGGGAACCTAAAATAACAGCGTTTTTATGTAACTGGTGTTCTTACGCGGGCGCGGACCTGGCGGGGACAAGCAGATTTGAATATCCAACCAACATAAGGATCATCCGCCTACCATGTTCCGGAAAGGTGGACCCCTTGTTTATAGTGAAGGCTTTCGAGAACGGATCGGACGGCGTACTTGTCTCAGGGTGTCATCCGGGGGATTGCCATTATACGAGTGGCAATTATCACGCGCGAAGAAAATTCGCTATGTTCCGTAAACTAATTGAGTTTTATGGAATAGATATTAAGCGGATCCAATTTTCGTGGGTTTCCGCCGCTGAAGGCGGGAAGTGGGCAGAGGTAGCTACTCAGGTTACAGAGGACATCCGAAAACTGGGTCCGTATGAGCCGTTCAAGAAGGAAGCTGTTGTACAGGGATGCAGTGTACATCCGATGAATAATGAAAAGGGAATATTAAACTAAATGGGGATAAAATGAGTAAAATACTTAAAAAAGAAGTTTTGAGTCCGGATGTAAAGTTGTTTGTTGTCGAAGCTAAAGAAATAGCTAAAAAGGCCGAACCCGGTCAGTTTATTATACTTATGGTTTCCGAAGAAGGAGAGAGGATTCCGCTCACTATAGCGGATTTTTCCCGGGATGATGGGACTTTGACTCTTGTTGTTCAGGAAGTCGGTGTAACTACAAAAAAAATGGGCAAGCTTGAAGAGGGAGATGATATCCCTTACATCGTGGGACCTTTGGGGAAGCCTTCAGATGTAGTCAAAAGGGGTCTTATTGTTTGTATTGGCGGAGGGATAGGAATAGCGCCTATATACCCTATTGCCAGAAAACTTAAAGAACTTGGAAATGAAGTGATCTCGATAATTGGCGCTCGAACCAAAGACATCCTTTTCTGGGAAGAAAAAATGGGAGAAGTGAGTAGCGAGCTTATCGTGACAACCGATGATGGCTCATACGGTAAAAAAGGTTTTGTAACACAGGTTTTGCAGGGGATTATTGATAGTGGTCGCGAAATAAGCGAAGTTATGGCGATAGGTCCGGTGCCGATGATGAAGGCGGTGTCGGATCTGACAAAGACATATGGGATAAAGACGGTAGTCAGTTTGAATCCCATAATGGTAGACGGAACAGGCATGTGTGGAGGATGTAGAGTTGATGTTGATGGCGAAAAGAAGTTCTGTTGTGTAGATGGTCCTGAATTTGACGCGCATTATGTAGATTTTGAAGGGCTTATTCAGAGACAACAGGCATATAAAGAAGAGGAACAACAAGGCTAGGAGAAGTGTAATCATGGAAATAAAGAAAACTCAGCAGGATATGCCAAGACAAAAACCGGAAGAACGAAAAAAGAACTTCAATGAAGTGGCTTTGGGCTATACTGAAGATATGGCGCTTTCAGAGGCAGCTAGATGTATACAGTGCAAAAAACCGCTTTGTGTTGACGGGTGTCCGGTTGAAATAGATATTCCCGGATTTATTCAGCTTATTAAGGATAAGGACTATATGGGCGCGGCATTGAAAATTAAGGAAAAAAATTGTCTTCCCGCCGTTTGCGGGAGAGTTTGTCCTCAGGAAGATCAATGTGAACTGAAATGTGTGCTGGGGATAAAGGGAGAGTCGGTATCGATAGGACGTTTGGAAAGATTTGCCGCGGATTTTGAGATTGAGCAAACTAAAGGCACGCCATTCAAGCGGCATGCCATTTCTTCAGGCGCTAAAAAGATCGCCATTGTCGGGTCTGGTCCATCCGGACTTACAGTCGCGGCGGAACTTGCGCATTTGGATTATAAGGTTACGATCTTTGAAGCTTTTCATAAGGCAGGAGGCGTGCTCGTTTATGGTATCCCGGAATTTAGATTGCCTAAGTCAATAGTCGAAAGAGAAGTAGAATATGTAAAAAGTCTGGGAGTTGAATTAAAGACAAACTGGATCATCGGTAAAATCAAAACAATAGACGATCTTCTTGATAACGGGTTTGCCGCCGTTTATGTTTGCACAGGAGCCGGACTTCCATATTTTATGGAAATACCCGGGGAGAACAGTATTGGTGTATATTCCGCGAATGAATTTCTGACAAGAAGCAATCTGATGAAGGCATATAAATTCCCCGAATACGATACTCCGATCAAACATGGTAAAAAAATAGCGGTTATAGGCGGGGGGAACGTCGCTATGGACGCCTCAAGGACCGCGTTACGCCTGGGTGCCGATAATGTGTATTTAATTTATCGCAGGTCCATGGAGGAGATGCCCGCTCGTGAAGAAGAGATAGAGAACGCCCAGGAAGAAGGAATTGATTTCAGGCTTCTAACCAATCCTATAGAGATTTTAGCGGATGAGAAGGGCAAAGTAAGAGGAATTAAATGCATAAAAATGGAACTGGGTGAACCGGATGATTCGGGAAGACGCAGACCCGTTCCAATTGATGGATCCGAGTTTGAGGTCGAAGTGGATACAGTAATAATGTCGATAGGAAACGGAGCAAACCCGCTGATATCCTCGACTACGCCTGATCTTGATACGAATAAATGGGGGAATATTATTACAAAAGATGAATCCGGCCAGACTTCTAAAAAAGGAGTATTCGCCGGAGGAGATATTGTTACCGGCGGCGCGACTGTGATCCTTGCCATGGGGGCGGGTAAAAAAGCCGCGGAAGCAATTGATAAATATCTATCTTGTGAATAGTTGATAGTGAATAGTGAATGGTTGATAGTGAATGGCAGGGGCGCGATCCCCCTTGTCATCCTGAGCGAGCGAAGCGAGCCGAAGGATCTAAATTATAATAGTGAGTGTAAAAGGTGGACAGTATATGGAAAATAAACTACAAGAAATAGCGAAAAAACTTTTGACTGACGGAGAAGTTGATCTCGTAATAGGTTACGGGGCGGATACCGATAGGTTTATTGAGCCTGTATTTATTACTAAGCCGGATGAGGCGAAAAAACTTCTGTGGAACAAAAAATGTTTTAATAATCTGGCAGTGTACTTAACGAAGGATGTAGTTAAACACGCGAATAAGGTGGGGATAATTGCCAAAGGCTGCGACATAAAAGCTATTGTGGGGCTGATCCAGGAAAGCCAGATAGATAGAGATAAAGTCGTTATACTTGGTATCTCATGCGATGGTGTCGGAGAGCCGCTTCTAAAAAAATGTAACGGTTGCGATGTGAATACCCCTAAACTATACGATCATTTGATCGGAGACCCTATTGAGTCGACTCTGCGGGAAGACAAATACGCGGAGGTAGAGGACTTTGAAAGAAGAAGCGGGGAAGATAAAAAGGCGTTTTGGGACAAAGAACTTGCCAAGTGTATAAAATGTTATGCTTGCAGGGCCGCGTGCCCTTTGTGTTATTGCGCCAAATGTGTTGTTGAGAAAAATATACCACAATGGGTGCCGACAAGTCCACATAGTGCCGGTAATTTTTCATGGAACTTTATAAGGAGTTTTCATCTTACCGGTCGATGCGTTGGCTGCGGGGAATGTGAAAGAGTGTGTCCTGTAGGGATACCACTGGGTCTTATCAATAAAAAGGCGGCTTTGGAGGTAAAAAGCGCCTTTGAATATGAGGCTGGTTATGACTACGAGGTTGAGCCGCCGCTTACTTGTTTTTAAAAAAATGATAATGAGGACTTTATAAGATGAAGAAAACATTAAAAGAAATATTCGACGCGTTAAGGACAAAAAATTATAGAGTAGTTGCCCCCGTTAGAGATGGTAATAAAATATTTTTCACAGAAGTTAGTTCCCCGGATGAAATAACGCTTGATTATGTTAATTCTGAGATCGCCGCGAAAGAATGGCTGTTTCCACGCACTGAGGTGGTAATGAAGTTCGATAACTTAGCGACAGAAAACGTAGAAATAAGTGACGATATTGAAAATCAAACTGTTGAGACTCTAACGGCCATTATTGGAGTCCGACCCTGCGATGTGAAAAGTCTTCTTATCCTGGATAAAGTGTTTTCCTGGGATTACAAGGATGCCTTTTACCTGAATAGACGTGAGAATACTGTGCTGGTAACGCTCGGATGTTCGAAACTCGGGGATGGTTGTTTTTGCGATAAAGTCGCCCTTGATATGAGCTCACAAGAGGGTTCAGATGTTTTTCTCGCGCAAAATGGTGACGGTTCATTTGAAATGAGCGTGGTTTCTGATAAAGGCGCGGAAATTTTTCCGGGAGAGAAAATTGTTCCTGAGGAGCAAAAAACGACCGGGGACGCTTTTGACAAGAAAAAGATAAAAGCGTGGCTTGACGGTAATTTTGAGGATGAGATCTGGGATAAAATGGCGCTTAAGTGTCTTAGTTGTGGTGCATGCGCTTATGTGTGCCCCACATGTCATTGTTTTGACGTGATCGATGAAGCATCCATTTCTGAAGGATGCAGGCGAAAGAATTGGGATTCCTGCGGTTTCGGGCAATTTACAATACATGCGTCAGGGCATAATCCCCGACCATCGCAAAAAGAGAGATTTCGCAACAGGATACTGCACAAGTTTAAGTACTATGTAGATAAGTTTGATGAGACAGCCTGTGTGGGGTGCGGTCGGTGCAGAAAAGTATGCCCGGTGAATATGAATTTGCGGGACATAGTAGGCGCGATAGAAAAGAAATAACGTTGGGAAAGACAGGAGACATATGGATAATTTATATAGATCTAATTTAGCTAAGATAGTAAAAGTGACGGACGAAACCCCGGACGTTAAAACCTTTAAACTTGAATTCGTGGATGAAAAATTCAGAGATTCATTCGACTTTAAAGCCGGACAGTTCGGGCTTTATGGGGTTTTTGGCGAAGGCGAATCAACTTTTTGCGTCGCGTCGCCTCCTACACGCAAAGGGTATATCGAGTGCAGTGTAAAAAAGACCGGAAGAGTTACGGACGCGTTGCACAATCTTGACGAGGGAGCGGTGATAGGGTTTAGAGGCCCTTATGGCAATAGTTTTCCTATAGAGGATATGAAAGGGAAAAATATTGTATTTATAGCCGGTGGTATCGGGTTGGCTCCTGTCAGATGCATTATATGGAACTGTCTTGACTTGCGTAAGGAGTTCAAGGACATAACGATAATATACGGATCTCGCAGTGTGGATGACCTAGTGTATAAGGAAGAACTTAAACAATGGGAAGAGATGTCCGATGTGAAATTGGTCAAAACTGTTGATCCCGGAGGGGAAACCGATGATTGGAATGGCGAAGTAGGTTTTGTTCCCACAATAGTGGAGAAAGTCGCGCCTGGTGCTGAGAATTCTATCGCGGTTATTTGCGGCCCTCCAATAATGATAAAGTTCACGTTGCCCGTTCTGGATAAGTTGGGATTTGAACCGGAGAGTATAATTACCACCCTTGAAAATAGAATGAAGTGTGGTCTTGGGAAATGCGGACGATGTAACGTGGGAAACGTTTATGTGTGCAAAGATGGTCCTGTATTTACATATAAGGACCTTAAAAAAATGCCCGAGGAGTTTTGAAAATGAGTATAAAACGAAGTAAAGGATGGAAGTTCTTTTCATCAATAAAGTTAGCGATATGGCTTTTGGCTTCGATCGCTACCGTTTCTATAATCGGAACATTGATATTACAGAACAAAAGCGCGGCCGAATATATTTCAAGATACGGACATTCTACATACAAAGTGTTTTCAGCAATGGGGTTTACTCATGTTTACTCGGCATGGTGGTTTATCCTTCTTCTGGGGCTTTTATCGCTAAATCTCACAGTGTGTTTATTGAATAGATTTTCTCTGAAGCTACGTTCATTAGGGACAACAATTGCGCATTTAAGTGTATTGGTTATCTTTGCGGGGGCATTGGTCGGAATGTTCTTTGGTCAAAAGGGCTTTGTAAAAATTTATGAAGGGCAGAGTATAGGCTCTTTCGAGTCCCATGGCAAAAAAGTGTCACTAGATTTTTCAGTGAGGCTGAACGATTTTATTTACGAGGAAAACATAAGTCCGGATGAGAAGATCGTGGTTTCCTCAGAAGACGGCTCAGTGCTGGAGGAGGTTTCGGTTGAGATTGGAACGGAAGCAAAGATCCCCCATACGGAAAATAGCATTAAAGTTTTGCGATATGTCCCGGATTTTATTTTGGATGTTTCTACCAAGAAAGTTGTTTCTCGTTCTTCCGAGCCCAGGAATCCCGCGGTGGAGATAGAGTTAAACACAGCCGGAGAGACTAAAACCCTTTGGGTTTTTGCCAGATATCCGGATATACACAATACGGTTGTGGGGGGGGTGAAGATTAAGTATGTGTGGGCATACAGACGCCCCAAAGATTTTATAAGCAACCTAACTGTTATAAAAGATGGCAAAGAGGTTTTAAAACAAGACGTTAGAGTGAATTGTCCTCTTAAGTTCGGTGGATATACTTTTTTTCAGTCCAGCTATGATAAAACAAACCTCGTTTGGACCGGCCTTCAGGTAGTAAAAGATCCCGGAGTGCCCATTGTCTATCTGGGTTTTGTATTGCTGGTACTGGGGTTAGGTATCAGATTTTATGTTAATCCAATGATCAAATAAGGTAAGGGAGAAAAAGATGAACCCTCTATATCTCAATGTTAGTTTCGCGGCATGTTTATTAGCGGCTGTTTTTTACGCTGGTAGCTTGTTTTTTAAGAACAAGTCCTTTGCTTTTCTTGCCAGGCTCTCGGCCTTGGCGGGTGTTATAGGGCTACCTCTCTATATTGGTGTACGCTGGCATATTGCTCAAAGGCCGCCTTTGAGCAATATGTTCGAGTCTCTTGTCGTTTTTGCCTGGGCCATATTGATAGCTGTCATTATAACGGATCTCAAGTACAAAATAAAAAGTGTTACTCTTTGCGGGGCTTTTATGGCGGTAATTGCGCTGGGATACGCGTCCTTACTAAATAAGGAGATCGTGCCGCTTCTTCCGGCGCTAAAAAGCAACTGGCTTACCATCCATGTGTTAACGTGTTTCGTCGGATACGCGGCATTTACCGTGTCTTTTGTAGCCAGCATAGTATATCTTGTTCAGGTAAAGTTTACAGCTCAGGCCAACGCGAATGTAGAGAAGCTGGACTCTCTGAGCTATAATATGATAGCCTTCGGATTTTTATTTTTGACCTTGGGGATCATCACCGGCGCGGTGTGGGCTAATTCCGCATGGGGAACTTATTGGAGTTGGGATCCAAAAGAGACGTGGTCTCTTATTTCATGGTTTGTTTACGCGATTTATTTACATGTTCGACACACAAAAGGGTGGCGGGGCGCGAAGGCCGCGTGGCTTTCTGTTTTAGGATATTTATCGGTCCTTTTCACATATTTCGGTGTAAATTATTTATTGTCCGGATTGCATAGCTACGGATAAGAGGGGAATTATGAAAAAGTTTTTCGCGCTTTTATTTATTTTTTGTTTTGGTATGACAGGGCTATCACACACTGATGAAGCGAATTTCAGAAAGAAGTGTCAGACTTGTCATAAGAGAGTATTGGGCGAATGGGACGCGGCAAAGGTTGTTCACTTCCCGTACGCTGAGGGTAGTTGTGAATCGTGCCATTCATCAAAACATAAAAAGTTCACGGGAGAAATAAATGAACTTTGTTTGATATGTCATGACTTGGACGACGCGGTGCTTAAAAAGTCACATTTTAACGCGAACGTAGAGGGAGTCGCGTGTACGAGTTGTCATTACACCCATGGCTCGGACAGAAAAGCTATGTTCAAAGAATCTGTTCATGAACCGTTTTCTTCCGGTATGTGCGACGCGTGCCATGAGGTTACACCGGAGGGAAAATTAAAACAACTGGATGGAATGAACGATATTTGTCTGACCTGCCACGATGGCATTGTCGCGAAGGACGAAAAGGTTATCCATCCGGCGTTCGAGATGCTGGAATGTACAAATTGTCATAATCCGCATACATCACCCGATATTAAACTTTTAAAGAAGCCTGTAAGTGAAGTGTGCTTTGAGTGTCATGAACCGATGGTGGCAAAAAAACATCCATATGATGTGACTCCTTCGAAAAAAATTATAAAAAATGAGGCGCTTTTTGCGCATGGAGGGCACGTTACATGTGTAAGTTGCCATAAGCCGCATGCTTCAAAGCTTCCAGTGCTTTTGAAAGAGTCAATAGATAATCGGGAATTATGCTATAAGTGTCATAAAAAGTAGGGCGATTGTACTTACTACCATTTTTTATTGCCTTGTAGTAAAAAATGTGATAAAATTTAATAAATTTCAGGAGGAATGGTTCAACTATGAAGAGATATAGATACAAATGTTTCAGTAAAGCGTACGAGTTAGTGAAATTATTCACAGTGACAAAGTTCACAGTGACTTTATTCACAATGCTGATGATTTTATTCGGGCACATCGGCACATATGAATCACTGGCCGAGGAAACAACCTCTTTGGACGGTTACAAATTTTTATTTGAGATAACCTCCGACGATAGTGATGTCGGTGCTCTTAATCAGCCGGTTGATCTCGATGTTGCAGATGGCCAGATTTATGTAGCAGACACTATAAACAGCCGTATTGTTGTTTTTGATGATAAGGGCAATGTGGAAAATGTTTTTGGAAAAAGAGGTACGGGTGCGGGTGAATTGAAGGCACCAATGGCGATAGCCATTGACGAGGGGAACAACAAGGTCTATGTAGCGGACTCTTCAAATTATCGCATTCAAGTGTTTAAGACTAATGGCGATTTTATTATGTCGATAGATCCTAATAAAGAAATCAAGGGCTCAGCGAAAAAGGTTCGGCCAATCGGTGTCGCCGTTGCAACAAATGGTAATATTTATGTTTCTGATGTCGATAACAATTTTATCCGAGTGTATTCCCCTAAAGGGAAGTTTATCTTTAAGTTCGGTGGTTTCGGTGCGGAGAATGGAAAGCTTTGTGTACCTGTGGGGATATCAATAGATGAGAATGATAGTGTGTATGTCGTTGATATGAGTAATTCTCGACTTCAGGTTTTCGATAAAGATGGAAATTTTGTTATGAATATTGGGTCACGGGGCGATATTAAAGGTTCTTTTGGAAGTCCTAAAGATGTCTGTATTGATGCGGCCGGAAGAATATATATTTCTGACGCAATGAATTTGGTTGTACAAATTTTTGATAATGATGGCAATTTTGTAGGTGTTATCGGCGCGGAGAAAGATGTTGATAAGCAGTTTGCATCTCCGTTTGGATTAGCGGTTAAGGGCGAACGCCTTTATGTGATCGATAGATGGAGAAATAGTGTAAGAGTTTTGGGAACCAAATTTCAAAATTAACCTAAGGGGGTAAATCGAATGAAAAAGGTTCTAGTTTTATTAATGGCGATTGGTGTAGTTGTGGCCTGTTGTGGTAGCGCGGAAGCTGGTATTGCGAATACAAAACATGATATGTATACCTCGGGGAAAGGCACCGATCCAAACGTTTGCGGTTATTGTCATATGCCTCACAATGCCGCGGGGGACAAAATATGGTCTACTTGGGCTAATGAAGCTCAACTTACGTCAGGGCCATCAAGTACGGTAGGTAATATGTGTTATACCTGTCATGACGGAACTATAACCAACAAAGGACAGAACTCTGTTTTTAATGATGCTTTACAGCAGCATAAGACAGATGCCGGTAGTGATTGCAATATATGTCATACCGTGCATGATAACACAAACGGTAAGTTCTTAGGTGTAGTCAAAACTAACGGGACGTACTGTGAAACCTGCCATGGCGCAAATCAGCATGTAAATGCTACATATCTTGGCGACCATACAGCCGGTTCCGAGCATCCGAATCGAAGTGCCGGTGGCGAGGATTGTACCGGGTGCCATAAGATGCATGGCGCTGCCGCATATGTTGATCCAAACTCAAGCATTACGCATCCGATTCTTTACATGGACAATACGGATTCCGCTATGTGTGTAGATTGTCACGGGAACGCTAAGGTTCAGGCGACAACCGGAGGGAATAAACATCCGGTTAATTTAGCAACTGCCGGTACCTGGGGAAAAATGGATTGTGAAAAGTGTCATGATGTTCATCAGCCAAACAATTCGGGACGTACAGCCATTTTGGCGGAAGACAATACCGATTCGGCATACTGTATGACTTGTCATCAGCCCGTGGCAACTACTAATGGGCCAAAGATCGGTGACCATACACATCCGGCGGGAGTTGCTTTCACGTCAGTAGGCACTACTCCGTCAGGTAGCGACATTGATGATGACAATGCAAATGGTGTGGATTATGCCGGGAACTCCGCAAATTTGGTTTGCGAAAGTTGTCATTCAGTACATAGAAAAGGTGTTGCTTCTCCGCTATTACGTGTTACGGACGCAGGTGGTGCTTTGTGTGCTAACTGTCACGCTAATAAATAGATCTGAGTGTTAGTGCTTTATTTATAGCGTTATATCGGTTGTTAATTTACCCCCTGTTCATGGGCCTCACGGGCATAAAATGCCCGTGAGGCCTTTGCAAAATTTATTGTAGGGGCACAGCGTGCCCCTACTTTGTGCCATAGATATGAAAAAAATACTGTCCACACTATTTATAGTATTCGTTTTGGCCGCTGAGCCTGTTTTCGCGGGCGTAGCCGGGTCTAAGCATGACATGTTTGCCCAAGGGAAGGGCACCGATACGAACATGTGTAGCTACTGTCATGTGCCGCATAACGCCGCGGGGGAAAAGATATGGTCCTTTTGGCCTAATGAAGCGAGGCTTACCCCCGGATACACAAATCCGAACCAACCGTGGTATCTGACGACCGGCGCTATTTCAGATATGCCGATAGAAAATATGTGCTTCAGCTGCCATGACGGGACTGCGGCCGGAGGAGAAAGTGAAATGGGGCTCACCGAAACACAAACTGTTTTTTACAATCGCAATCGTCACAAAACATGGGGTAGCGGGGATTGCGACATATGTCATACGGTTCACGATAATACAAACGGTAATTTTTTGATAGTGCCTGCTACACAAAGCGCCGAAAGTGAAATGCCGACGTATTGTGAGACTTGTCATGGAGCGAATCCTTATCCCGGAGCCGGATCCTACGGAAATATGCTGGCAGGATCACAGCATCCATATAAGGATGCCGGATGGCTACTGAACGGATCCTGTAATTCCTGTCATACAATGCACGGCGGCTCGGATTATACAACCACTGGAATAGCCCATCCAATATTAAAGACATCTAACGCGGATTCGGTGTATTGTGAAATGTGCCATAATCACGAACAAAAGACAACGGGAGGGAATAGACACCCGGCAAACTTATCTGCGGCAGGGGGCTGGGGAAAAGTAACCTGTGAATCCTGTCATGACCCCCATCAACCTGATACTAACGATTCAGGGAAGCCGTTCATTTTGCTTGACGAGAATATAGATTCCGGGTTTTGTACAAACTGTCATGATGCTACATCAGAAACAAATGGCCCGATGATCGGTGGAGGGCACCCGGTTAATAGGCCGTTTACAGTAAATCCCACTGATCCGCTCAAGGCACCCGCGGGAAATACAATCGATGATAATACCGATGGTATCATTGATTATCCGTTAAATACCGCAAGCATGGTATGTGAAAGTTGTCATTCTGTCCATAGAAAGGGGATTGATGTCCCGGCATTGCGCGATACGAAGGGGAACAGCGCATCCTGTATAAATTGTCACGGCAACACAACCGGACCATAGGATCTGAAATGCGGCACAAATTAACGATATTGTTCTTAGCGGTTATACTATTCTTTGCTTCCGGCCAGGCCTTCTCTGAGCCTCATGGCAATGGTGAGCCCTGCGCCACGTGTCATGATCTTCATCACAATGATGAATATAAACAACTGAAAATGGAAGCTATTCTGAGCGGGAAGGTATCCTGTTTTGCCTGTCACTCGGTCAAGTCGGACGCAGGCGCGCCTGATACGGAGCAAGAATTCATGATGTCTCAGTCCCATCTCCCCCTCGCTGATAGCAAAGAATGTCTTGTATGCCATGACCTGGGAGAAAAACATATGGATGGTCGTCTTGACAGTTGGCCGTCGCTTGAACTTAAGGATCCGGATCCAAAAGATTCTCATATATACTCCGGGGCTAAGATAAATAATTTCTGCTTAAGCTGTCATGATAATTCTCCGGTCACACTGGGCGATCCTCCGCAAACTCCCATAGATCTATCAAGCGCTTACGAATTCACCGGGCATGGTAAGATCGATATTGATCAGCCCTGTACGGCTTGTCATGAGCACCATGCTTCTATGACAAAGCCCCATATGATCCGTGACATTATTAATAATTCGACGGTCATTGGCAATGATAACAGTGTTTGTTTCGCTTGCCACTCATATTCCAGCGAAAGTTATCCGGGAAAGATAATGTATCAATCTTCCGAACATGGGATGCGGGAAAAGTTGTGTATAGATTGTCACAATCCGCATGGGGACAATAAGGATCTCTGCTATCTGTGCCATAATGCTAAATATTCAGCACACTACAGCTCAAAACGAGATAAGCTTTGTGTCGACTGCCATAACCCTCACAAAAAAGACGACTTAAAAATGACCATAGAGGACGAGGAAAAGCTATGCTTCCTTTGTCATGTCGAGTTGGAAAAAGAATTCGGCAATGTGAGAGACGGGGTATCAGGCGTCTACACTCATCACAAAGTTGATGATGAAGAATATGGCGGCGGCAAAGTGGAATGCTTTGATTGTCACAATCCACATTCTGTAACAAACATGAACATCGTTAGCGAGCCCGGCTCTTCCGGATGGAGCATGCCGCCACGCGCGTTCCCTAAGGATTCATATTCGTTTAAGACTGACATGTATGACGAGTTTTGTTTGAGCTGTCACGACGGTTCATCTTTTTCGGCGGCGGATATCAAAACCGAGTTGAGTTTTAATTCAACGCTTGAGAGCGAATTCACCGAAGACGGCGCGACCAATCTCCATAAGGCACACAAAGACAAAGGGTACGGTTGTCAAAACTGTCATGACGCGCATTCATCGAGAGGAACAAGTGGGATCAAACGCGGCGCTCTTTTGCATGAAAAAATACGAATTAACAGTTGGAGCGAAAGCGGGAAATATAATGAAGGTAAAAATTCTTGCTCAAGCTCGTCTTTGGGGGCAGGATGCCATTAATTGAAGGTGCTGGGTGATCGATTATCAATTTTCATATGTGTGTGTTCAGGAATATTATTGTCGTCATATTTCTATGTGCGGTTGTCTGCATGTCGGCGGCTTCGTCTGCCTCTTCCGAAAGGCTTAACATGAAGGCTGAGACTGAATATGGTCTAAGCGATTTTTATCGCTCCCCGGAGCCGCCGGAAGGTTCCACCGGAACCCACCTTTCACAAGACTATAGATTGTACTTAGAGGGCGGGATATTCAAGCAGGGCATGCTCGACGCGATGGTCGGAGCGGAACTACAGGACAAGTACGGAACCAGGGATTTCAATACTGAAAATAAAGTACGTTTTGATTATGGCAAGTGGCTTAGAATTGAAACTTTATCGAAGCAGGAGATCGATGAAGATATGTTTTTTGCCGGTTCGATCCAGCCGCAATCACCGATACGTACCGTTACAAATAAATATTCGGGGAAGCTTAAAATAGACAAAGTTACAACGGTGGATTATGTTCTCGAGGATAGAGAGAGAAGGGATCTTCTCCTTGGAACCGTTACGGGAGAAGAAACAGAAACAAAGACACTTAAATTCAAAAGAAGGGCGCGTGGCTTGACCATAAGCGGAAAATACAGGCAACGGGATTTTAAGGACCTATTAGGGACGCGCAGTGATATAGCCTCGAAGGATATTGGAATGGAAATCTTTTATCGACCAAAAAACTACATCAGTATTCTGGCAGGGTTTGACGACGAAACCGACGAGGACGTTGACAAGGGCACGGAACTACATTCCAGAAACTCCAGGATGGAGCTTGCTCTTAAGCCCGTTCAGGGGCTGAAGATCCGCGACCGCGTAACCTTGCGACAAGATGATGACTCCAAAACCGGAGAAAATATTATTAACGTATCTAATGAGATCATAATAAATTTTGACCCGAGAAAAGAGACTACTTTTGAACTTGCGTACAAGAGGTCAGAAGAAGACAAAGAAAGGAATGTGGACATTATCTCAACAACGGATGAGACAAGATTCAAAATGCGTCTCATACCCATAAATGGAGTTACAGTGCAGTCGGGAGTCGAGATTACCGATAAAGTAAGTTCATCGTCCGCTGAAAATCTCCTAAATACAAAAGTGTATACTGATCTGACGCTCGAACCGGTTAAAACAACAAAGATCGGGGCCAACATTTCAAATACGTCACAAAAGAACACTTTCACCTCTCAAGTTATATCCAATACAACGGCTATGTCAGCTACGCTGCAATACAGGCCCAGGGGGCGTTTTTATTGGTTTCTTCAGGGAAATACCTCGATAACGGATAATCCATCAACAGATTCATTTACGCGGACAGATACGGTAAGTTCCAGCCTGAACATGGATCCTTTCTCGTTTCTGGATATATCTTTCAGGACAAGCGGCCAACGAACGACGGGGTCGTCTGGATCGGGAGATTCCAATAGGCTTTTGAACTCAATTGAGTTAAGCATGAAGCTTTTGAATAATATGAATTTTTCCGCTGAATATGAAATGATCAATTCTACCGGAGCAAGCTCGACAAACGAGAGTCTTGTAGACTTGTCGTTGTTCTATCATTTGACAAAAATGGATTTTTCGTTAAGATACCAGATACGTGATATATCGGGATCGGCCACAACGGGAAAAACTTTGATCTTGAGCGATTTAAAGTATAGAATAAGCAAAAACATTGTTTTTAGTGTCAGGTTTTCTATGACTGATTATTCGGATCAGGTGGATTCTTTTAACAGCTACGATACGACATTGATAGAAAGCTTACTTTCTATGAAATTTTAATGTATACTTTGTAAAATGACAAAAACTCGAAATATCGTAGGAGTGGCCTCTGGCCGCGAACACTTTTCAGGCCTTTCCCCGAGATCCTCCACTCGACTTCGCTCGGGACGGGCTGGTCTCGGGATGACCTCTAGGCTGATGCCCTTCGGTCTCGTTTTGCTCAGGATGACAGGGCTTGCCATGTCTGTTCTATTAATTTTATCGTGTTTTTATGTTAACGCCTTTGCTTCTGATGAATGTTGGGATTGTCATCCGGTTGAAACAGATAGCGCTGATCTTACGGTACACTTCGATCGAGACGCCCAATGCGACATGTGCCATGGCGATCCGGAAGAACATCTGACCCAGAGAGACAAAAGTGACAATATAATTAACCCCGCCAGCCTGGGGAGAGCAAGATCAAATGCCGTTTGTTTGAGGTGTCATGAGGAAAAAGATAAAGACATAAGAGAGCGTTTTTCAGCGGTGACAAATGGTCACGATGATTTGAACTGTTTCGACTGTCATGAAGCACATATGAAGGTCCCGGCGACACTTGATGACCTGGACAACTTTAAAAAGAATATGTCGGTAGATTGCGCAGGGTGCCATGAAGACATCTACAATGTTTTTTATTCTTCCTCACACGGAGAATCTAACCTGACCTGTTCCGATTGCCATAAATTGCATGACATTCATACAATAAGCCAGGAGGTCGAACAGCAGATAGAACGCTGTCTTTTTTGTCATCCGACACAGGATTTGGAATTTAAATATCCGAATGTGCATCCGTTGCGCGAAAGACAGATAAAGTGTACAAGTTGTCATAATCCTCATAGTAGCGAGCACGATTTGATGCTTAATGAGGATGGGGATGATCTTTGTGAATTGTGTCATGCGGATATTGTTATAGCAGGGGGACAACATCCTGAGTCGAGGAATACAAATCACTCGCGAAGTACGGTTAAATGCGGGGATTGTCACAAACCACATGGGGCAAATTTTGAGATGTTATTGATACATAGTCCGGATACGATATGTACCACATGTCATAATTAGGTATGGATAAAATGGTAGGGGCGCGGCGTGCCGTGCCCCTACACAATTAAAAGGAGTTAGAGATGTTCTGGAAATTAAAGAAGACCAAACTATTAAAGCTTTTCACTATCCACTGTTTACTAAGCACCGTAGTGCTCTCAGGCTGCGCCGGAGGGCCATCCAGCTACTTTCGCAAAGAGGAACTGCCACCTGAAGCATACGTAAGGGTAGGTACAATACCTCTCGTGAATTTGGCTGCCCATAGAGACGCGGACAAAAAGGTTGTGTACTCACTGCTGACGCAGCTTTTAAGGACAAATTATTTTGACGTTGTGGAAATGGGCGAAGTCGACAAGGCGATAAAAGACGCTAAGGTACGAAAAGATGCGGCACTGTCCAATGATAACATAATCAGGATAGGTCAACTTACGGGTGCGGATGTCCTTTTGATGGGCGCGGTTAAGGAGTATAAGATCGATTCAAGTACAATGTTGGGTGAAAAAGTATTCGTTCCGGAAGTTTCGATAAGCTTGCGCTTGGTCTCAACTAAAGACGCGTCGATCATATGGGCCGCTAATCATCACCGCCGCGGCGATGACAGGGTTACGGTTTTCGGGTTGGGGAGGATCGATTCTATAAGTCTCTTGACGGATGTCATCGTTACCGATAGCGTTAGAGCCTTGACTCGCGCAATGAAAAACCGCCAGGCGGCCTTGCGCGCGTTTAAGCACAGTCAAACAATGGTTGTCCCGAAGAAAGAGGTTACACGGGCAACAACGACCAGAAAAAGCGCTCCAACTACAAAAAAGTCAGGACCAAGAACCACAAAGGAAAAATATAAAGACGCATATCAGCAGATAAAAGCACAATATTGAACAGTAAATGGTCGTAGGAGCGGCCTCTGGCCGCGAACAGAAAAAACAAATACTAATCGTCAATAGACTGTGTCTTAATGTAGGGGCTTGATTTATCAAGCCCGTTATATCGGGTTCGATGAATCGAACCCCTACAATATATTGTATGCGGCCATCCGCAAAACGAATTACGACACAGTCCGATTGCGAGGAGTGAACACAACGACGAAGCCGAGGGACACCGTTCCCGAGGTCATCCTGAGGCCAGAGGGCCTCAGGGGAGCAATCTCTAAAAAATGAAAATATTTGTAGCCATATTAATTTTACTTTCTACCGTCGGCCTGACCTTGTATTGCACCAGCCAGGACGGCCGGGATCCTGACGGTTGTCTGGGCTGCCATATGGACGCCTTTCAAAATATACAGTACTTACATCCCCTGGTAAGGCAGGGGGAATGCACAGTGTGTCATATCGAGTATGATATTGAGACCCATCAGGATTCCGGAGATGTGACGTTTGATGTTTGTGTGGAGTGCCATAATGATGAAAACCTTGGGCGCTCTCATTCTGTCGGCCCCGGTGTTTTGGATCCAAATACGGGTGGTACGATGACCTGCACTTCTTCTTGTCATTTTCCACATGGGTCTGATAATAAGTTTCATTTGTCGTTTCGCGACAAAGCTGATCTGTGTCGTAGTTGCCATGCTGAATTTTAAGGGAGGGATGTAATGTCAAATAACGTTATAGCTAAACGCAGAAGATTTTTTTTAAAAGACTCATCACAACCAACGCTTATTCTCAAAGTTTATATGATGTTACTTGTGGTTATGTGTTCCTCCGGAGGGGTGTTTTATTTTATAGGGAATAAGAATCTGACCCAGGAATTTTTCAAAGCGCACTCTGTGATCGAAACTACGATGCAGCTATTGTTGCCCGCGTTAGTTGCAGTTAACCTCATCGCGCTTTTAGTGGCGTCCTTTTTGGTGATCTCGTTTTCTCATTCTATCGCGGGTCCGGTTTATAGATTGAAAAACTTATCCGGAAGGATCGCGAAAGGAGACTTGACCGTTGTGGTCAAGTTTCGAGAGAAAGACGCAATTCAGGAGTTGTCAAAAGTCATAAATGATATTATAATGGGTTTAAATTCACGTCTGAAAAATCTTGAGGGATCTCTAACGGAGCTCGGGAATTTGTCTGATAAAGTGGAGAACATGAATGCGCTTTCTCCTGAAGACCTGGCAAACCTCAAGGATAGAATTCTGACGGTAAGTTCTGAACTGGAAGAGAAGATGAAAGAATTTAAACTGTGATCACTACCATTAGGTAAATACCCCTACATTTGATTACAATCAGAAAACCAGTTACATTTTTTCATCTCAAAACAAGCTTTTTATTGATTTACAATAGCATTTATGTTATAATAAATCAACAAAAAGTAAATAAATCTACCAATAGTACAAATACGAAAGGGTGATATATGCTGAAAATGAAATTTCCACTCCTCAAAATTTTCACTATTTTTCTTTGTTGTATTTTTCTGTTCAACACTGCAACACAAGCTCTTGACTTTTCAACACAAAATTTAAATGCGCCTTTATCATCAGGTGAAAGTGGTTTGATTGAAGCCTCTGGGGCTCTTACGTCAAACATATCGCTCAAAGCAGATGCCACGTTCCGCAATTTTACGTTATTTCTCGCGAAAAATCTTTTAGCGGACGGAAGGGATGATACAGAGGTAAGGAAAATAGTAAGCGATTTCATCTCCGAGCTTACTTCGGAGTCCGCATTGTTATTCTTTGAGCTAAAGATGCAGATAGATTTCTCTGGAATACGTGAAGCTGGTGGGATCACATATATTCCTTTTCTAACATCTGGCCCAGATAGACAAAACATTCCTGGATCTATATCCATATCCAAGGCTAATAATCCGCTGATCAAGCAAGACCCGCGTTGGCAGCGTTATAATACGTATGCAGCTTTAGTGCAGTCGAGAGATTAGAGAATAATTCCATCCAAGGATATGAGCGGAGCCTCCGCGGAAGGTGACTCTAATGCTGAAGTACTAAACCGGATAAATGAAGGCAAGGTTGTTGAGATAACTTTTGACGAAAATAATAATTCTTTAGCTGCGAACAAAGTACGTTTTTATGAAGGATATGTGCCCGGAGAAACTGCCCCGAAAGATTATCTCGGCGAAAATATGGATGTTAATCAGTTGCTAGTAGGTTCCGAACGTGGTGTGTTAAAAAAGTGGATCAAAGAACATTATGTGTTGAACAAGCCCCTAAAGTTCAGGGTAATTTTAGGTGAAACTTCTCTAGGTTGGAATACCGATTTTGAACATTCCTTTATTGCTCATGCCGGGATCAATGATGGGGTTATTTATCTTGGCTCCGCGTTCTTGAGTTATCTTATGCGGGTTGAAAATACTTCACTTAGAGAAGAGGTTCTGGATAAAGATGAATATATGCATTGTCTGGGAATGGGGCATGGTTCTAGCGCAGAGTATGATGAGAGGCGGGCTCTGGTCGAGCGGGCGCTTAGTCCGCTCGAACGGATAAAACAGGCATTTTTAGACGAGGATGTGTATCGGATAAAGGATGAGCTAGAGACAAGGTTACGTGCCTCGAAGCTTGATATTCCAAATATCCTTAGTTTTCTTTCTCTGGCTAATGACGTGGCATTAAGCCAATTTACCGCGCCTGTTGAGGCGCGATACGCCATTAAAAAAGCTGTTTCCATTATGGATGAAGCCGATCAACAAAAGTTGAAGAGTGTACTATCTTCTTCGGCGGCAAAGCAATATCGAGATTTGAGAGTTGTCAGCGAATTGCTGATAATGATGGGGGACTACACGCGGCTAAGAGACTTTATAAGAATACACGCACCGGAACTTAGGGGGCGTTCCATATGGCAGGTAACACCTGAGGGCTATTTCGCTGCCGGTGGATTAGGCAGAGTAATGCAATATTACAATGCTTCAATTGCGAAATTATGCAAAACGTATGATATAGAATTCGGTATAATCGAGCCTCATTATCAGAAACGCAAAAACAGAGAGAAGGACTCGAATAAAAAATATGTGGATCTTAGGTATGACGAGGATCTAACCCACAACCTGCGGGACATAAAAAACATCGCTGAATTTCAGGTTGATGTTGGAGATAAAAGGATAACCGCTGTCGTCAAGGAGGCGACTAATGAATTTGGGGTTAGAATATTTACGATAAGAGACAAAGAAGGATTTTATACGCATTCGCTATATAACTACAGAGATAATGCCTTTGAAAGAGATCCTGAAATTCCCACATGGGATGAATTTTCTAGCTTTTTCTCAAAAGCCTCTGTTGAGTTAATGAAATGGAAGGACGCGCAGAAAAAACACAAAAAAGTTACCCCCTACAAGGCTCCGGTAGTATGGTGGAATGATTCACAAACGGCCCTTGTACCGGTTGAAATGAGAAAGGGTGCTGACGCAGAAAAAAGAAAGAAAGAAGAAAATCCCGAGTACAAAAGCAATACATTTTATAAAGATGCCATAGTGTGCGGAACTACACACACCTACAAAAATAGACGGGATATATATTCCCTTGAGAACAAAGAGGGAAAGTTGCATGCGGAGTCAGCGATGCGGTTTTTGGGTATTCCCGAAGAATATTGGGATTACTTTAAACGTGAAAAGATCATCGATGAGGGAACCGCGCGAGAAAAACCCATTATGGTATATGATCTGGCTTCCGGGGGGCTCCGACTTTCGGACGCACAATTCGCCGTATCTAAAATACACAGGGACGAAGTAGCGCCATATGACGCTGCGGGTATGGGCTCGGAAAATATGAACCTTATTGGTATTGCGAATCGTGACCATATAGCGCAAACAGCAAAGTACTGGTGGAGAGCGCTGAGAGAGCTTTATGGGGAAAAGGTTGATGTTTGGAGGCCTACAACTGAGCAGATCCGAGCCGGTAAAAAACTTTCCAAGAAGAAACTTCGGCTAAAACCAAGACAGATATATCATACGAGTTTTGATGTGCCCCCGAGTGGGCAGCTTCTTGATGAGGATAAGCCCGTAATCTCGTATTCAGGTAGAGAGGTGGATGAAAAAGCGGGGATGAAACGGGCACTTACACTTGAAAACATAAAATATTACGTCAAGAATGGAGCACAGGTCATTATTTATGGGAATATACAGAATTACCCCGAAAGCCAGACATTAGGTTTTCAACTGGCGAATTTGGCTGCTGAAATTAAAGCTTGGTCTGACGAAGACTATAATATCAAAGGTAGGTTTATCTTTGTTCCGAATTTTGATCTAGACCAGCAGCGGCAGATGCAGGCCGCTACGGACGTACAAATTAATGATTCAGATAGAAAGACCGGAGCCGGCGAACGAACTGAAACAAACCCAAATGCTGTTGCTGCGATTCTTGTAACTATTTTTGATGAAGGTCTTCTTGCTAGGTTGGGGTTAACCCTGGACCTGAATGTTCCGGGTGTTGGTGAAACTCTACGCCCTGAGATGCCCGCTCTGGACCCCATATATCAAAGTGAGGAATTCAATAAAAAAGCTGAGAGAGCGTATAGAAGGGCCATCGCTAAGGTGCTGGGTTTTGATAGCGATGATCCATCGAATTGGTCGGAAAGTCTGTCTTTCTATCATGATACCTCGGCTCGTATTGCTCCGGTCTCGGACGCGATGTTTACATCCATGGAATATCTGTGGCAATTTGGTAGTGCTATTAGAAAAAAGGAAGCAAAAATAAAAGCGAGGGAAATGGAGAAGGATTTAAACGAAAAAGAAATTATGGAAAAAGGGCTGATGGAACAGTTGTACAAGATAGATGAGGAGACACATCCCGAGAAATATCTCATATACAAAATTACAGACCTTGTGTTGAAGGGCAAAAGCGAGGAGTCGCTTCTTAAATTTTTTACAACTGTTCATTTTCAAAAACTCGGAAAAAACATGAATATCCCCGTTACTTTTCTTAATAACCTTATTGATGCGTACTCTAAAGATAAAAGCAAGAGGGCCTATATAAAAAGTTTTATGCTGAACTTTTTGAAGAAAACAAAAAAGTTATCTGAAAACAAACCCGATTCAGTGCAATCCGCTAGAGATATTCAGATAATGACAGGACATGCGTTAACAGTACTTTCATGGATAGAAAGAGATGTCCGAGGAGCGATGGAGATTCGCCTTACGGCTGATGACGAGCGTATGGTTCAAAACGAAATGCGTGGCCGAAGCTTCATAGACATTAAGAGTTTACCGGATGGCATCATACATGTTGAAACCGAGGGTGCTGTGGGTTTCCATAACAGAGGATGGGAAGGGTGGAAGAAAGTCAGGAGTGTCATCCATAACATTTTTGTAAGCGACAAAAAGCTGATGAATGCCGCTCAAGAAAAGCTTGTTATGTACTTAATGCTACATGGTTTTATTGAAGTGCCGCATATTTTAAGGAAGGCTACACAAAAAGACGATCCTGACATTAGCACGATACATGAAACCTGCTTCATTGAAGACCAATTTGCAGGTTCCTCTCAGACGACAAGTACGGGTGTAGGACATTTTCAGGGACATAAACTTGACATTAAGCATGTTACCGAAGGAGAGGGTGTTCAGGTCAATGTATTATATGACCAAAATGGCGAGATCGTAGAAGTGTTGACTCAACGTATTAAGCCCGGAGATTGGTGTTTGGCATTACCCGGATATGTCGATTACATGATAAATCTTGGTGGGTTGAGATTTAATGATCTTTCAGTTCGTCTTAATGATGATGACATGTATAAGTTTAGTCCAAAGCTTTTTGATGTTATTGGTGTTCAGCCAAACGCCAAAGAGGTGTCCTCAAGGTTAAAGGCGCTCGGGACTGCTGTTAAGGAACGGGTTGTGAGTGCCCCATATATTGCCATAAAACAAAAGGGTGGCGCCGTAATAGTTAAAACTGACGACAAAACAGAAGCAGCATCTTCGTATGAAACTAAAGCACTTAAGATGAATGAGATTAAATTTGTGGAATCAATGCCGAATACTCTCCTGAATATGTACCGAAATTTTTTGACTCCGGAAAACCTTTACGCGAAAGTAGTAAATGAATTTGCTGTCGAACATAAAAACGCAATAGAAAGATCCACGCTTCTTAACGCAAAGTCAGCCAAGGAAGCAAAGATTGGAGAGGAGATACCAGATAAAGCAGCTTCTCTTGGAAAGATCGAAGATCTCATCTCATATGTCGATGATAACGCCCTGTTTATGCAGAGTATTACTGACCCGGAACGAGAGGATCCAAAACTCATACGAATCGCTGTCGAGCAAATTGAAGCGATTGGAGTTGATACAGTATGTGGTTTCCTTAACGAAATGCAGGCCCCGGATACCAACGTCTATTTACAGCTGTTTTCCGCTCAAAATAAGGTTGCGAACATTAATTATGAGGAGTACAAAATAGCGCACAAAAAATTACCTCAAGGATTTAAAAACGATAAATGCAATACCGTAACTTTAGTGCCGATATTTAAGAAGGATGAGTTTGCTACAGGCGGTAATAAATCAGGAGGAAATCCTCAATGGCAAATAGGGGATATTGACCCCATCAGATCGATTCTCTATCCTGCGGGACTTAACTATGACAAAATGGGGTTAATAAGAAGCATCTCCGAGGGAGTAAGACTTTCCGAGATCTCAAGGAATGCCGATTATGACGTCGGACATGAATTTGTATCTTTCACTTGGGCTCAGATAAAAAATATAGTTTTGACCCTGGGTGGAGATATTCGTGATTTTGATCTAACAAAGGAAGATCTTATCACCTTGGCGAGAAGTGAGGACATTTCAGAAATTGTAACTGTTTTAAATAAATTAGCAAAGCTGTTGCCGATTCTACCAATAAATGTGGAGGAGTTAAAACAAGTTTATGCCCGGGCAAAAGAAGCCTGGATTCGCGCATAATACAGCAATCCCTCGGGGCTACGTATTAATTATGTCTCGATGGCGCTGAATCATCAGGGGTGTCCCTTTGGGGCCAGGCCCCAAAGGGACACCCCTGAGCACAATGAACGTCCAATATCACCCGCATTCTAAGAATATTTCAATTTATCCAGCAATTCCTGTATAATTGTAATGTAATCAAGCTTTGTGGAGGCGTAAGCAATGCTCCTCTACAAAATTCACAAAGGAGAAGTAATATCATGGAAACATTTGAAGCTATAGGGAAAAGGGTGAGTACCAGGGAATACGCGGATAAGCCTGTTGAGAGGGCACTGCTGGAAAAACTTGTAGATGCCGGGATGCGTGCGCCATCGGCTCGAGCGGTTGAGCCATGGAGGTTTGTGGTCGTTACTGAAAAAGATGCGTTAGAAAAACTTGGCCAAATAGCTGACCATGGTCCTTTTATTGCTGAGGCGGCGGCATGCATAGCAGTCTATTGTGAAGACACTAAATATTATCTCGAAGATGGCTGCGCGGCCACAGAAAACATTCTTCTCGCCGCGGCGGATATTGGCATTGGAACTTGCTGGGTTGCGGGGGATAAAAAAGCCTACGCCTCGGAGGTAGATAATTTACTAAAAGCACCGCAAAATTTTATGCTAATTAGCCTTATCGCGCTAGGTTGGCGAAAATCCGAAAAGCAGCAACGCAAAAATCGAGATCTTGATGAAGTCCTGTTTTGGGAATCGTTTTAAATGTTTGTAGTGGCACGGCGCGTCGTGCCACTACAAAATCACATATACAGAAAGATAAGGCGTTCTTTTTCTCTTCCTATCTCCGCCATTACCTGATAAATTTGCGCGTTAATATACGGGTTCGCTCGCCCGAAGCTTTTCCAGTGGACAAAATACTTTTCTATTCGGGAAAGAAGCTTCTTTATCAATTCGTCCAATTGCCCGCCTTCCGCAGGGAGGTCCTCTGACAGGCTTTGTATGGTATTGTTATAGTCATTTATGAGTACATTGATTTTTTGTATGGCAGGTTCATAGTCTATAAAGGAACCCTGGAATTCGTCGTAAATCTCCCGCACGCGGAGCGTCGTGTCCTCCGAAAGATTTATTAAGTCCAGTATAACCGCTCTTTCAATGTTCTCCGGAGTAGTTCCCAGGGTAAACGTTTCAGGGTGAGACTCGCAAAATCCAACCAATGATAAAAATATCACTAAGCACAGTGTTTTCATGTACATATTATACCATGAAATAATATTTATCCAAAAAATTAGGAAAAACAAGTAGTGTCAAGATAATTGGGCACTTTCATGTTCCAGTTCTTTGATCTCTTCCCCCATGGGGGAAGACGGCGCACCTGTTGGTTGCTTTACGGTATCTATATATTGAATTATCCCATACACCCAATAACCCACAC
>JAJRVD010000011.1 GCA_024277375.1 Candidatus Omnitrophota bacterium
ACGCACCATGTAAGGATCACCGCTCGTTCCCGCGCCGGTAAAACGGTTGAAAGCGCCCGCCGAGTCGGGTATACTAAAACTCCCGCCCGCGCTGAAAGTGTAATTCAAGGGATACGCGCAGACAAACGTCCCCCCTGCCTGTGAATAATCTCCCGTGACGACCAGGCTGCCGTTCTGTATAACAGAGCCCGCCGTTAAAGTAAAATCACCGGAGACGGTCATGGCGTCCCGAACGGTCCACTCTCCTCCCGTGCCGTTTACCGTAAGGTTGTTGAAACCCGCGCCGCCGGGAGTGATCGTATTACCGCTCGCGGTACCGTCGAACGTCACCGTACCCGTTCCCGCGGTGAACGCGTCCACTCCGCTCCAGGAACCCGCTACGTTTATCGTTGTCGCGCCCGAGGTCGTCAATGTGCCGACATCCAGATCACCGTCCACGTCGAATACACCGCCGGAGGATACCGTTATCGCGTCGTCGTTCGTCACGTTCTCCGTCACGTTAAGCGTGTTCGCCCCTACCGCTACCGTTCCTCCGGTATTCGTAAGTGTCCCCGTCACCGTCGTCACGCCCGCGCCCAAAGTATATACGGCGCTTCCCGCCGAATCGTCGAACGTGAGGTCATGATACGTGCCCGTCCTTACGTTTACCGTGCCTGAAGTTTTCGTGTAGTTCCACAGCGAACCGCCGTTATTAGTGAACGTCGTTATCGCCAGGTTGTCCGCCGAGCCTTCACAGGTTACCGTACCGTTATTCGCGAGTGAGGTTATCGTCTGCGTCCCCGTACCCGTCAGGTACGTTTCGCCCGCGGTTATATTTAACGCGCCCGCGGTCAGCGCCGCGTCCGTATTCGCCATATCCAGCGTACCGTTTGTTACGTTTATCGTACTTGCCTTAAACGCGTCCTGCGGCCGCAGTACCGTAGCGTTCGTTATGTCTATCGTATTAAAGTCATGCGTAGCGTCGGTTCCCCCGGCCGTTAAGAGCGACGCGACGCCGCCGTTAAAAGTTACGGTGCCGGTTGCCGCCGTAAACGCGTCCACTCCGCTCCAGGAACCCGCGACATTTATCGTCGTCACGCCCGAGGTCGTCAATGTGCCGACGTCCAGATTACCGTCTACATCGAAAACACCGGTTGCCGCTATCGTGATTGTATCATCATTGACAACATTCTCCGTCACGTTAAGCGTGTTCGCCCCTACCGCTACCGTTCCTCCGGTATTCGTAAGTATCCCCGTCACCGTCGTCACGCCCGCGCCTAAAGTATATACGGCGCTTCCCGCCGAATCGTCGAACGTGAGGTCATGATACGTACCCGTCCTTACGTTTACCGTGCCTGAAGTTTTCGTGTAGTTCCACAGCGACCCGCCGTTATTCGTGAACGTCGTTATCGCGAGGTTGTCCGCCGAGCCTTCACAGGTTACCGTACCGTTATTCGCGAGCGAGGTTATCGTCTGCGTCCCCGTACCCGTCAAGTACGTTTCGCCAGTGGTTATATTTAACGCGCCCGCGGTCAGCGCCGCGTCCGTATTCGCCATATCCAGCGTACCGTCAGTCACGTTTATCGTAGTTGCCTTAAGCGCGTCCTGCGGCCGCAGTACCGTAGCGTTCGTTATGTCTATCGTATTAAAGTCATGCGTAGCGTCGGTTCCCCCGGCCGTTAAGAGCGACGCGCCGCCGCCGTTAAAAGTTACGGTGCCGGTTGCCGCCGTAAACGCGTCCACTCCGCTCCAGGAACCCGCGACATTTATCGTCGTCACGCCCGAGGTCGTCAATGTGCCGACATCCAGATTACCGTCTACATCGAAAACACCGGTTGCCGCTATCGTGATCGTATCATCATTGACAACGTTCTCCGTCACGTTAAGCGTGTTCGCCCCTACCGCTACCGTTCCTCCGGTATTCGTAAGCGCCCCCGTCACCGTCGTCACACCCGCGCCCAAAGCATATACGGCGCTTCCCGCCGAGTCGTCGAACGTGAGGTCATGATACGTGCCCGCCCTCATGTTCACCGTGCCCGATGTTTTCGTGTAGTTCCACAGCGACCCGCCGTTATTCGTGAACGTCGTTATCGCAAGGTTGTCCGCCGAGCCTTCACAGGTTACCGTACCGTTATTCGCGAGTGAGGTTACCGTCTGCGTCCCCGTACCCGTCAGGTACGACCCGGCCGCGGTTACGGCGAGCGTGCCGGAGGTAAGCGCGCTGTCCGTATTCGCCATGTCCAGCGTACCGTCAGTCACGTTTATCGTACCCGCCGCGAGAGCGTCCTGCGGCCGCAGTACCGCCGCGTTCGTTATGTTTATAACGTTGAAATCATGGTCCGCGTCCGTGCCGCCGGCTGTCAGAAGAGACGTGCCGCCCCCGTCGAACGTTACCGCACCGGACCCCGAGGTAAATACGCCGCCGGAATTCAGCCAGTTACCCGCGGCCGTTATACCGAGACCGTTCGCGTCGAGCGACGTACCGGAACCGATCGTCAGATCGTCCGCGTCAAACGCGTCTAACAGTGTTACCGCCGTATTCGTACCTGTCAGCGCCACGTTGCCCATGTCCTGCGCCGCGGAAGTGATGTTTTGCGCTCCGCCGCCGTCGAAAGTCACCGTACCCGTTCCTTTGGTGAACGTACCGCCCGAATTCAGCCAGTCACCGGCAACCGTTATCCCGAGATCGTTCGCGTCGAGCGACGTACCGGAACCGATCGTCAGGTCGTCCGCGTCAAACGCGTCCAACAGCGTTACGGCCGTATTCGCGCCTGTCAGCGCCACGCTGCCCATATCCTGCGCGGCGGAAGTAATATCTTGCGCCGCGCCGCCGTCGAACGTTACCGTACCGGCGCTTTTCGTGAACGTACCGCCCGAGTTCAGCCAGTCGCCCGCGACGCTTATGTTGTACGCCGCGCCGGCGCCAAGCGCGGCGCCTGAGCCTATCGTCAGGCCGCCGTCAACGTCAAGGTCGGCGTTCAGAGTATAACTGCCCGCGGAGGTATAGGTAAATACTATATTATAATAGTTGTCGCCCGCGGCAAGCCCCGTCTGTGTACTCCCATAGTATTCGACGGTACCTGATGAGTTATTATTCAACAGGTTGCCGCTCAGCGTCTCGCTTCCCGTAAGCTGTAACGTACCCGTATTCACGAAACTCCTGCCGCCGGCGAGAGTTATGTTATGGGTGTTGATATCCAGTATCCCGGCGGTTATATTCAGATCGCCGTTGACGTTCAGGTCGTCCTGCAACATCCATTCACCCGCGGCGTTGTTACACGTAAAATTCTCGAAACTCGCTCCGGCGGAAGTTATCGTGTTATCCGTATCGGACGCGTTGACGACAAACGTGTTGCCGGCGGTGGTGTTTAACGTTACGTTCGTGAGGTCGATATTACCGCCTACGTTCCACGTACCCGTCCCTGTCGTTACGGTAACGGCTTCGCTCGGAGCGCCGGGCGGCGTCACGCCTAACGCCTGCCATTCGGCTATACCCATACCCCCGTAATCCTCGTTCACGTTGTCCCGCGTAAAACGCGTTTTCACTGTCGAAACCGTCGAGGGCAGAGTGAAGGTATGCCATGCCTGGTACGCCTGTTCGTTCAGACCCGCGTCCGACCACTCGGCGGGGGCCTGCCAGGCGTTGCCGTCCCAGTATTCGAAGAAGTAAAGCCCCGGGTCGACCGGAGGGTCGGTCTTGCCGGAAGGCTCGAACCATATCCTCATCGATTCTATATCCTGCGCCGATGTCCAATCGAGCTGTATTATGCCGTTAACACCGTTTCTCTCGTACCCGCTTACGGCTTTGAAGGTCGCGAGGTCGTCGTCGTTCACTACCGCCACGTCAAGGCTCGCCGGGACGGGCCAATTTTGTCCGCCATTGGGACGGCCTTCTATCCACGTCGCGGTAGCCGTAAGGGCGTAGTTGGCAGCGGTCCCCGGAAACTCCTGAACGCCTATATCCCCGCCGACCGTAACACCGGTAGCGTTCGTCATATCGGCTGTTATCCTTCCCGGTGAATTAGCGGACTGCAGAAAAAAGTTACCGTTAAAACCGTATGCCCCGGCGGCGGCGGTAACGGTCCTGTCCGTGCTTCCGGTATTCTTGAAAAGGATGTTATTAAAAGTGTACCCGCCGCCGGTGAACGTCAGGTCCCCTCCGGTCGCGTCCAGGACTATCGTGGACGTCCCCGCCGTAAAAGTCCCGCCGGTTACCGAAAGATCGCCGGTCGACGTTATGGTCGAGGCCCCGGCGGTGAACGTGCCGCCGGTCTGAGAGAACGAACCCGCGGTTACGTCCTTATCGTTCGAAATAAACGTACCGTCCGTGACCGTCAACATATTGGCGACCGTAAGAGTGTTGGACAATGTCCACTCGCCGTTCCCGCCGGGGCTGTTTACGGTAAGGTCGTTGAAAACGAGACTGCCTCCTATGGTATGCCCCGCGGTCGTACCGTTAAAAGTAACCACCCCGGAGGTGTTGAAGGCCGCGCCTCCGGTCGTTGAAAAACTTCCGCCTATGTTCACGTTGTACGCTCCCGCTTCAAGCGTACCGCCGCCGCCGAGCGAAAAGTCGCCGTAAACGTCCAACTGGGCGTTCAGCGTATACGTCCCCGTGCCGGAGAACTTAAGGCCGTAATACGCGTTACCCGCGTTCAAGCAGGTATATGTCCCGGCGTCATACTCTACGGTTCCGGAGTCCAGATCGTTGGCGAAGGTGCCCAGCGGTTCCGAACCGTTAAGCCTGAGTGTTCCGTTATTCGCCAAAGTACCGTTCAGGATAAGGTCGTTGCCGGATAGGTCCAGAGTTTTATTGGAATTTATAGTAAGCGTACCGTAGACTTCCAGAGCGTTAGTCGATAGGTTCAACGTTTTGACGGCGACGGTGAGGTTAAAAAAATCGTTGTCGTTTCCCGTACCGCCTGAATTTATGGTACGCTCCTGGGTGTACGCGTAATCGAGCGTAACCGTGCCGCCGTTAGCGTCGAACACGCCGCCGGTCTTCGTCCAGTCGCGCCCCGCGTAAAAAGCCCCGCCCAGGCCCGGCGCCGTCAGCGTACCGTTTGACAAAACGACATCGGAATAGATATCCACAATGCCGGTCCCGCCGGTAAACGCCCCGCCGGAAACGGTCAGGGTACCGTTATATCCGCTGACCGCTACGGTCCCCGTCGAGGCGTTGAACGCCCCGGTACCGGAAACCGCGATATCACCGGAATTACCGGTCACTGTAACATCGCCTGATGACGCGTTGAAGATACCACTGGAAACCGTAAGGTCTCCAGAACCGACTATGACATCGCCGGATGAACATGTGAACGTGCCGCCGGAAACGGTAAGCCCCCCGTTAAACGTCTGCGTAGCCGTACCCGCGAGATACTCGTAGTTTGAGGGGACCGTAACAAGCTGGCTCCAGGAATGCGCGAAACCGTTGGCGTCGAACACGCCCGGGCCTGAAAACGTAACCGTGCCAGCCAAAACCGGATTAGTCACGGCCCTTAACGTGCCGCTTCCGGAATGGTTGAGGCAGGAGAAATAGTCCCCGCCGGAATTCACGTTCTGAACACCGGTACCGTCGAAATAGACGGTACTCGACTGGTAATAAAAATTCGATAGGTTTGTCCAGTCCCCCGCTACACTCGTTGTAAGCGCGGCATAGAAACTACCCGAATTCGTAACGTCCCCGTCAACGTCCAGTGTCGTGCTGTTACCGACATTAAACGTCCCGGCGATATCGAGGTCGCCGACAAGGTTTATCACGGAGCCAGCCGAGACGGTAAAGGAGCCGTCCACATCGAGCGTACCCGAACTGACTATGGAGAACGTGTTGGACAGGAGGCTCAGCGTACCGTCTATCTCACAATCGGCCGAGGTGACCGTCACGTTCCCCTGCGGCTGATACGTATCGCCTGCCCACACAAGCAGTTTGAACCCGGAGGCTACGTCGATATCGCTTCCCGTCACGGTGAACTTGATATCGTTATCGACCGCGCTATCCATGCCGGCAAGATACGAATTGTACATGTACCCCGATTCCGAACGCATTATGACATCCCCGGCGTAAAGGTCGAAACCCGAAACACCATAACCCGTAACGGTACTCGCCGAGCCCTCATAAGTGGCGTGGTCGTCCATATAGACGGTGATTTTTATATACGCTGGGACAAGCCCGGCGAACGAGAACGTACCGGAGCCGGCCGGGGCGGTGGTGGATATCACGGCGGTCGACGTAGTACTGTAATTCACGTAAAGAGTTACCGTCACGTCGCTGTCGACCGCGTTTATCCCTTCGTCCTTGTACGCCGTACCGGAAAGTGTATATAGTGAATTATATCCGGTGATCATCCAGTTCGTGTTGTTTCCGCCGTCAGAACTGCTGACGGCACCTATCCAGCCGGGCGTACCGCCCGCGGTACAGCTCTGGTCGATAACATACACATCCGTCATACTGAACGTGCCCGAGCCTGTCCAGCTGCGCTGTGTGCCGGGCGAGGTCGACCTTATCTGCATCAGGTTATCACTACGCCCGTCAAACGTTATTGTTCCGTCATTGAGGACGTCCCCGCCGAGAACAAGGTCGCCGTAGCCGCTGGCAGGCGAATAGTTATGCATATAACCCGCGCCCGAAGCGACCGTAAGCGCGTACGCGGCCGCGGCGTTATTGTTTATGGTTACATCGCGTGAATAGTACTGGCTGAACGTGCCGTCCGTTACGGTAAACGTACCGTTAACGGTCCAGTTTCTGTTGACTTGCTGAAACGTGGCGGTACCGTCACCGGCGAGGTCGGAATCGAATTCCACGTCGTAAAAGTTGTACAATCCGTTCGTGAGCCAAACCGTCCCGCTTGAGGCATAATATTTCACAAGTCCCGAATCGGTATCCTGCACCGTTACGCTAACAGCTTCGTTGCCCAAAAGCCGGAGTGTACCGGAATTGTCCAGAGTATTCAAAGTCATGCCCACTCCGTTCAGGTCGACTATTTTCCCTGACTGTATCTGTAATGTACCGTTCATGACTATACTGTCACCACCTGTAAACTGTAATGTCGACCCGGATACGGTTATATTGTCAAAATCCTGGTAGCTATTCGTTCCGCCCGAGGCGATCGTCTGGGTGACCCCGCCGTCAAACGTTACTGTTCCGCCGTTACTCCTAAAACGACAATCGGTAGATGACGCCCAGTTGCCCGATATGGTGAAATTTTCCCCCGCGCCGGGATTATCGAAAATAACCCAGGTCGCCGTATGCGTAAAATTGCCGTTCAGGTCTATATTGGCGTTTGTGGCGATGAACGTACCTATATTGACATCTATTATCAGGTCACCGTTGATCGTAATGGTGTTGGAACCGAAATCGACAGCTCCCCCGGATTTGGTGAACGTACCGGTCGTTATATCCGTAGCCACTGTGATCGTGCCGCTATAATTACTCAATATCGTTATGGTGCCGCCCGACCACGTGCCCACATTGTCGATCGTACACGACTTATCGGGATTTGTACCCGTAACACCGTCAAAAGTGACAGCTTCGGAATTTACGGGAACCGCGTTCCCGTCCCAGTTGTTAGGAGTAGACCAAAAGTTATCCGCTCCGCCGCCGTCCCAGATCGGATCGATGTCAAAATTTATATTATTACCGCCGTCTACACCCAGAGGGATGATAACCGGCTTTTTCGCGGTACAATCCCTGACATTTACCCTGTCGAGATTGTAGTTATCCGTCCGCGTATCCATGTACCAGACTTGACCGTTTATCTGCGAATACAGCTTGATATAGTACTCTTCAGCTCCGATATCCGGCGCGCCGACAATATTTAAGGAATCTTTAAAAATATAGGTTTTTCCGGGTTCGAAATATATTTCTTTGTCAGGAGTGGTGATCTCAAGGTTAAATATGGTGATATTTCCGTATAAATGCAGAGAATCCCCGCTTCGCGAGGTTACTTTTTGCGCTTTTAGGATGAGGTGGGAGTCAGAATTATACGCGACAGCGCCCCAACTACTGCCGTCATCTATGGACGGAGCCGGCCCTCTTATCATCAATGTCGTACCCAGCCCCCACATCTCAGAGACATCTATCATCCCCGAGAGCCTGTTTATATAGGTAGTATTCGCGTTAATACCCACCGGGTTATCATACGACCCTATTCTCTGTGCAGATACCTTGACCTGATTACCGGGGATAATTACCCCCGGGACGGTATTCACATCCCCTCTCGGGGATTCTAATGTGATATCCGCGTCTCTATAGTAATCTATCTCGCCGATACCTGCACCGATCAGCCTTACCACGCCCCCCGCCTCTAAGATCAGGGCTTCTTCTATCATGATATTGCCCTGATTGTTGATAAAATGAGTGGTATTCTCCGATGACCGTATATATACTTCAGTGGCTACAAGCCGCAGGTAATCCCCCGGAATGGGCAGTTTCTCGGCTCTGGTATCCCGTATGATGCCTTTTTCGGCATCCAGCGTCACTTTACCGTCTGTCGCGTACTTAAGCGCGTCGCCCCTTGATGTCTGTAAAGTAGTAACTTTTGAGCCTTCAATCACGGTTGTTATATCAAAGTCACCTTCAGCATGTGTATATTTTGGTTCGCCTATAATTGCTGTCGGTGCTTGCTTCTCGCCAATCTTGATGGCTCCCGACTCGGTTTTGAGTTCTTTTAACGTCATGTCACCTGAACCATCTATCTCGATATTGCCGTCTCCGGTTGCCTTGATCACCTCGGCATTCTGTGTGAATTTGCCAATTCCGTCACCATCGCTATCGGCATTAAGTACAATATCTCCGCCCTTTGCTGTTATATCCGCGTTAACCGTGATATCTCCGGCACTTTCGATCGCGACGCTGTATGACTCCATATAGGCCGTCGAGTCTATCCCACGATCCGCTCTTATGATTATAGCCCCGTCTTTCTCCTCTAACCGATTTGCTATCACTCTGCCTTCCAGGTTGATAGCCTTTTCAAACACATCCGTAATACTTTCGGCCTTAAGCATGACCACTCCGCCATTTGCTTCCATAGTTCCGGTGTTCTTTATCTGATCCGTTATCGGGTTGCCTTCAAAATCAAGTATCGTAGATGCCGTTTTTTCCTCGATAGCGATCGAGATAAGTCCGTTAGCGGAAATATCCAACTTGATAGCGTCGCCGCCGGCGATCGCGATCCTTCCGATTGGCGCGGTAATGATCCCCGCGTTTTCTACCGCGCCGGCGATCAAAACTCCGAACCCGCCATTTGAAACTGTAATTTTCCCTTCGTTCAATAAAAGTACGTCAAGTTGATCTTGTGACATTTTCTCAAAAATATAGTTTGCACTCAAGAAATTTGAATCCGCAATATCTCTTGTCGAAAAAATTACGCTGCCGGAATTTATCGCGGCATTTTCTCCGATGTGAATTCCTGAAGTGTTAACCAAAATAAATGTGCCGTTGCAATTTAACGTGCCGAATAGTTCGCTGGAATTATTTTCGATGACTCTATTTAGTATTTGTGAGTTGGCGGATGGTAATGTAACAAAAACAGATTCGTTTGCCAGAATGTCAAAAGAAGAAAAATTAATTATTGTGTTTTCGGTGGCGGTGATGTTCATCGTGTTCGCGTCGGAATAATCTATTGTGGCCTCACCGGAAACAACTTCATCAATTTGGGGCAGCGCGAAAACCGATCCTGTCATCCCGATCAGAATCGCCGCCGTCACAAACAACCCGATCAAGAATGTAGGGGTTCGATTTATCGAACCCGTTAAATTTTTTTGAAGTCTCTTAAGTTTCATCTTTGTTTCCTTATTTCGGGTCGGATAAATCCGACCCCTACGTTTCGCGGAGCGCATAAATCCGATTTCGGGTCGGATAAATCCGACCCCTACGTTACAGCGAACCCTTCCGCAAAACAAAAAACCCATAGCATAGGCTATGGGTCTGTGTACTCTGAGAGACTTCTCTCGCGTTTCGGTAACTGACGACCATAGCCAAATGGCTTTAGGTTCTAAAGCTTTGCGCCCCCCGCTTTAACGAGGTTTGCCTTTATCGCTTAAACATTAAAAAGAACATTTGTTTCTAACTCTCACTATCCAACCGCCTTATAAGTGAAGTATATCATATAAGGCGCGTAAGTCAAATTTAACCATCTTTTTTTACACTAACAAGATTTTTCCCAATATTTTTCCCGTTTTCACCCTCTAAAACCCACAGACCTAGGGGACTGTCCCAAGTGAGCGAAGCGAACGGGTGGACTGTCCCCGGAAATTCCATTTTCATCCCGGGGCTTTTTATAAGCGGGGGTGTGCCGCACGCAGTTCGGCGTAACGCCGCATGTTTGAGCACGGTACACCCCCTCATACAAAAAGCCTACCAATTCATTTTGAAATTTTCCAAGGAAGGTATCGGACGGATTTACTCCTCCATTCTTTCAACCGTCTCGACGCGATTTCGTCCCGAATTTTTCGCTTTATAAAGCCCGTCGTCCGCTCTTTTTACCACCATCTTTTCATTATCAACGGACAGGAAACTTGCGACACCCAAACTTATGGTGGCGCTGTATGATTCACCATCATCATCGGTGACAGAGTTTTCTTCCACGTTCTTCCTGACCTTCTCCGCTACTTTTAACCCCGCCTCGAGAGAACTGCTTCTCAGAAGAATTATCATTTCTTCCCCGCCATACCTGGCAACAACATCAGATCCGCGCACGGACTTTATTAAAGCGTCCGCCGTTGCCTTCAAAACAATATCCCCCGTCGCGTGCCCGTATGTATCGTTAAAATGTTTGAAGTGATCGATGTCTACCATGATAATACAAAACTTTTTATCTTGTGTCTCTTTCGCCGCGAGACATTCTGTTTTCAGGATCATCATAAAATATCTGATGTTGGATAGCCCCGTCAGTTCATCCGTAACGGCAAGTTTAAGAAAGTGCTGCCTCTCCATAGACACCCGGACAAAACGAAACGCGGCAACTCCCGAATAACTGGCGAACAAAGAGGTCATAGGCAATGTAAAATCAACCCCTATGTTTTTTTTGAACAAGATAAAAACGATCGCGAAAAACAATGTGTACACTATAGCAACAGACATTATTCCATACAAAGGACGTTCGCCGGAAACAAATAAAAAGGGAATTAAACTCAACAAATATACAAGCATCCACTTCACCCAGAACGGCGGAAAAGATATAAATTTCCTGTCCAGGATATTGCTGATAGCGGTCGCCAGGATGCCGATACCCGGATATTCAGGTTCTAAAGGCGTGGGTTTTATGTCGTGCAGCCCGATCGCCGTAACAGCGATAAGACAAATGCTGTCTTTGAACGGCTCTATATCAATATCGGGATCTTCTCCCGCGAGCATCTTTTTGTAAGCTACAAGAACATCTATAAATGAGTATTGTTGAAATGTCTGTTTCCATTTTCCGATCCAATTCAGAAGCATCCTGTTTTTACCGTAGAACGGTATCTCCACCTCTTCTTCCAGGTCAGAGAGAACAAGACGATCAGGTTCTACATGATCGATATCGACTCCCGTATAATCCATAGCTATTTGCAGCGCGACATGAGGATATACCACGTTCTTATTCGACTCAAAGATCAGGGGGAGGCTTCTCAGGGACCCATCGATATCAGGATAAATATTTATCGAACCGGTGCCTTTTATCTTATCTGAGAATTTCTTTATAGGGAAAAGAGCGCTTTCGATCCTTCTAGAACGCTCCTGAAATGTAAAGGGGAGATATACGCAATCGGCATCATCCATAGCTTCCGCGAAAACATCATCAATTTCGGGAGTCGATTCCTCGGAAAAAATAATATCAAAATATATCGCTTTAGCCCCAAATTCCTTTAGTGCCTTGGTTATAGCGCCATGCCATTCCCGGCTCCAGGGCCACCTGCCTACCTTGGAAATATTCTCATCGTCTATCCCCACGATCACAATATTCTGATTACAAGAGGAGGCTCCTTTTAAGCGAAAAAGGAAATCTAATCCGGAGATCTCCATCCGCTTCAGAAAGCCTCTTCCCGAAAACGCGATCAGAACGGAAGCGATAAGAAACGCTAACGCGATATTTGTAAAAAATCGTCGTGTGAACTTCAATTTTTAATCTAAGCCCTCTACTTCTACTTCAAAAGTGGTTCCCCGTACTCCGACTACGGATGTAGGAGTCTTGATCTCAAATTTAGATTTTTCGTGCTGTAATTTCTGAGCCCTTATGAGTATCTTACCTATAGCCAGGTCCAAAAGGGTCTTCTGCATCCCCTTGTCCACGTCCTCCATAAGCTCACTGAGAAGAAGTTGAGTGTTTTCTTCCACCTCAACCGTTGCCTTCTCCGTGCCTTCCAAGCTCAAAACCGCCCAGCACCCCTTAGCTGTTTTCAAGGTATCACCCTCGTTAAGGATCATACCGATCCTCGCGGGAACACTCCCACCTCCGACGGGTAACACTTCCGCCGTTCCATCCAGTTCTATGATCTTCCCGGTACGTTTTGCTTCCACAGCAAATGAAACCGAAGTCATACCCAGAACCAGACAGAATATGAGGAGCAATTTTAACATCTTCATCTCACTCACCCCCTTTAGTTACTATAAACATTACATTGAGACAAACCAAAAGTCAACTTAGCCCGACTACATTTCCTTTACAACTACATAAAACCCTCCGGGACGGACAAACACCGGGTCTTTCGCGATATTATCATCGTCGTCGTCACTATAATCCCTTTCTGTAATTATAAATACACCTTCCGAGTCCGCCGGTGCCTTAAACGTATCTTTAAACTTCCTGAATATTTTCTCATCTTCTTCTCGCGTAACCCCTTTGGTTGTATCCTCTACATCTACATGATCATCTTCAGCCTCTTCAGCATCTTCAAGCTCTTCATCGATGGATTCATCATCTCTATACGTCTGTCCCGTAGCAATATTTGTCGGCATCACTTTTTGGCTTTCGGGAACAGAGTCCACAACCGTACCGTTCTGTCCTTCTCTTAATGTATTGCCCTCGTCGAAATACACTCCATTTTCATCATATCTGGCGACTATAATCAAACCTTCATAGACTATTACAACAGTCTTGTACATCCCCGGCGGATATCCGTCTGACGTATACCCGGCTGCACCTTCACCCGCATCCCCTGTTGTTGTACCCGTTCCTCCCTCCGCCTGGGGCGTCCCCTCGCCACCAACGGTTCCCGCCACCGCTGTACTCTCTCCCTCGCCTAAACTAACTGCCTGATCATATCGCGGTCCATCTTCAGTATATGGAGTGACATCAAGATCGCCCTCATACGCAATTATCGTAACAAGATAATCACCGGGAGTATAAGGCGTGGTCCATACGTTTGTATCAGCCGGTCCTGTCGGTTCCGCACCGGGTACAGGAAGAGTTCCTCCAACGGCCGTACTCTCTCCCGCGCCTAAAAGGATCCCGTCTATGTCAACTGCTCCTTCGATCACGATTACCATCGTAACCAAAGCGTCTTCCGGCATATTTATCATAAACCCTGGTGCCGCGGCCTCTGTAGCCTGTATCATCTCCATAATCGCGTCTTCCGCAGTATTTCCACCCGCGGTGCCGCCGTCCCCAAGATTTACCACACCGGTATTGTCTCCGCTCGCACCTGTATTAATGAGGTTCCCCGAATTCAACAATACCGTTGGCATGACATCCGCCGCGAAAATCGCGGATCCCAGTATCTGTGAAATATTTGTATCCGTATCTTCATTAGAAACAGTATTACCGGCAGGCAGAGACGGGACAGGAGTAATACCAAAAGCCGGATAGGAGTTCCCGTTCAGGACCCACACCGACGCGCCCGGCGTAAAATCCCACTCATTGACCCCGCCCTGGTCGTAAACAAGATGGACAATAACATAAAATTTCGTATTGTCGGCCTCCTGTGTACCGATAGCATTCGTACCGCCGACGCCGTTATTCGTCGCCGTGCCGGAATAAAAACTGTTGGTAATAGGTCCCCCGTTGGGATTGCGCCCCGCCAACGGCCCGACACTGTTATCTACGCCGTTACCCGTCACATCGCCCACGCTGAACGAATTGGTGACCGCCGATGTGACAGTAACATTTTCACCGATAAGGCCTCCGACAACACTGCCGGTGCCGGTCACGGCACCTGTCGAGTAAGAAGTATTAACCGTACCATAATTTATTCCTAGAAATCCACCGGTCGTATTATTTCCTGTTACCTCTCCCCATGAATAGGAATCCAAAATCGTAGCACTATCAAAATTGCCCCCGGCAAATCCGCCGACCTGGACATCACCATTCACCGTCCCGGTGGCATAAGAAGAAGTGATAATAGAAGTGCCGTCATTGTATCCGACAAAACCACCATGGTTAAACTGAGAAGAACCCGTAACCGCCCCGGTAGCATAAGAAGAAGTAACCGTAGAGTCGGTATTTTCGCCGATCAAACCTCCGGTATATGCACTACCGGTCACCGTTCCCGTAGCATAACAATTTGTAACCGTTGACGACGCCCGAGTTTGCCCTATCAATCCGCCTGTCCAGTACCACCCTGTTACATACGCCGAGGAATAACAGTCGGAAATGGTGGTATTATTGGCGTACCCTATCAGACTTCCCGTAGCGCTGGGATTTACAACTGAATTAAGTCCGTTTATAGTTCCCCCTACCAAACCGACATTACTTATTGTGGCACCATCGGTATAACCTAAAAGCCCTACAAAATCGGTGCTAGTCCGGTTTATATACAGATCGCTTATTGTATAGTTACCGGCACTGCCGCTGAAAGAACCGGTGAACGGCGTAGCATTGTCTCCTATAGGGATAAACCCTGATCCGGAATTCCAGTTCTGTGTCGCTATCGCGTTGATATTGCCAAAAAGTTCATAATATGCTCCTAAATATGATCTCACCGCTTGCAGATCATATATATCCCGAACCATATAGGGACTAGGCGCCGTACCAGATCCTGTGAATCTGTCAAAAATACCTCCGGTAAGGGAAAAGTCACTTGCAGTGAAACTATATGTCACAGGATCACTGGTAGAGAACGTCCCTGCCGCCTGTGCGAACTTTGTCCCCACAGAGACATTCCCCTCGGCATTGAACGTAACGGCTCCCGCGACAAGCGCTATCTCACGTGTCGTGGATAAGGTATATCCCGCGGGAGCACTTATCGTTTGCGCGTATCCATCTACTGCAAGACCCGCTATACTCAAACTAGCACTCGGGAGAGTACAAGCCTGGACCGAATTGCCGTCAAAAACAACATAATTGCCGGCGCCCGGAATACCCTTTCCGCCGGCACCACCTGATGAGGCAGACCAGTTAGCGGCATTATTCCAAGTAGTGTTTGAACCTACCCAATAGTAATTATCTTCCGACCAGTTAGCGCTGTTGCTGATCGTAGCGTCCCCCAATATGGTAAGCGCGTTTCCTCCGGCCGCATTAGCATCCGTCACGTTTATGTCATAGAGCGTTTGTGTGCCGGAGAGGTTTATCGCATATGTCGTTCCGCCGGAACTGGATTGTAAAACTAGTGGATTCCCGTACTCACCCGCAATAGTCAAATTGTTTGTTATCGTCTGCGTTGAAGAAGCCGCGAAAGTAATCGTCTTTCCCGGAATTTGACACGATAAATTATAAAAGGTATTGTCTCCGGTAATCGTAGCCGCAGCCGTAGTAGCCAATACTACCGTACTGGCATTCTGATTAAACGTAATACCGGTAAAGTCTACATCACCGTTGAATGTCCATGTACCGCTTCCTGCATTTATAGTTTTTAAACCCGGACCACTTCCTGCCCCAGCACCCATTACTACTATGTCATCTATATTCATCTGAGTAAACCCTGGTGGGTTGTCCGCCCGTATACGTAACCCCGTCACACCAGACCAGTTACCCGCGATCGTAACTTGCCCCCATTGAAAAGCTGGCGGAAACGCCGGATTCGTAGCTATAACATTGTATTGACCACCATAATAAAGCGATACATCAAAGACGAGTCCAGCCTCACCCGTCCACTGGTTAATCCAAAAACTAACTTCTGTTACAGTTGACGATGTGAATCCCGTCTGTTCCAATGATCGGGGTGCTACAACCCAAGCATACGTGGAATAAGTACCGGTATGCGCACTGGGAGTGGCAATTGTAAACCCAGATGCTGTCCAAGAGGTAAGATCTCCGGACTCAAACCCTGCATTACTTAATACATTACTACCAGATGCACTAACAACCCCCAAAGTTCCCGTTACCGTAACATCCGGATTGTTTGTATTAGCGTCAATTGTTATCCCATAACTACCTGAGGCCCCCATAGCATATAGGTATACATCCGCAAAAGTCATTGAACCCGCACCAAGGATAATAGTCCTATTTGCCGCATCTGATGTATTAGTGAACTGCATCTCAGAATTGAAGGTATATCCATTTGCGTCAAATGTAATATTGGCTTGAGTAGCATCTAAAATGATTATTGTTGAGGCCGCATCCGTAAAAGTACCACCCGTTATTGTTAAATCTCCCTCTACAGTGAACGTATATCCTGATATATCCATCGTACCCGATGACTGCGTATATGACCCGTCCGGCACATTATCCGTATCGCGGTCCAAGGTAAGATTTCCTGCCAGGGTGATGATACCCGTATACCCGTTTATAGTCAGCGATCCTATTGTGAAATTTGTATCAACTGTCGAGTTCACGCTGCTTGAGGCGTCAAATACCACATCATCACCAGCACCCGGGGTCGCCCCGCCGAGCCCGCTCCAGTTACCCACGTTCGACCAGTTACTGTTCGTCGCGCCTGTCCATGTACCCGTCGGATCCCATCCCGGACAATTGCCCCTATTGGTCGATTCGGTCATTATTATGAGATTTTCGCTCAAGTTATTCGAATCTTCAACCCATGTATAGGTGAGATCCCTCGCGCCCTTGGGATCGATATTCCACTGAACACCTGCTTCTGAGGAAAGTAGCCTTACATGCTCGCCATAAGCACCCTCCACCTTAAACTCTCCAAGGATAGTATAGGTAGAACCCGCTTCAAAATAGATTTCTTTCCCCGGTGTGGTAATTTCAAGACTGGAAAATGTGATATTGCCTTTTAAGTAGAGAGGTTCCGAACCCGAAAGTACAACTCTCTCGGCGTCCAGAACCAGATTTGAACCTTTATTATAGCTAACAGCTCCCCATGAATCTACATCAGACGAAGGAGCTGGTCCCCTTATGCAAAGAGTTGAACCTAGTCCCCACATCTCCGATACATCTATATCGCCCTGCAGCCTATTTATATAGGTAGTGTTTGCATTTATTCCTACAGGGTTATTAATTGATCCTATCTTATTGGCCGATATCTTGACCTGATTACCAGGTATTATTACGCCGGGTGTTGTGTTTACGTCACCCCTTGGAGCATCCAGCGTAATATTGTTGCTCTTCAAGTAGTTTACTTCTCCAACTCCGGCGCCCTTTATTGTTACCACATCTTCTATCTCTATATATGTGGCTTCTTCTACCGTCATATTACCTATATTATCGCGTAGATGTGTAGTAACCGCCGCGGAATTAACATAGAACTCAGCTGCTACCAATTCAAGGTAATCGCCTGGCATGGCTAAGTTATCTACACTCACATCTACTATTCTGCCATCCGTAGCCTCAAGCGTAACCTTACCATCTGTCTTGTATTTAAGAACGTCACCGCGAGAGGTATGCAATGTAGTAATTGCCGCGTCTGACTCTAATCCGGTTAGTTCAATATCGCCTGCCGTATGTATATAGGTAGGCTCGCCCAAAATAGCTGACGGAGCCCTTGTTTCACCAATTTTTATCGCACCTAGTTCGGTCTTGAGTGTAGCAAGTGTCATATCACCCGAACCATCAATACTAATGTCACCAGTTCCGGTAGCTTCAATTATTCCCGCGGTCTGACGGAACTCACCGGCACCATCGCCATCGGCATCCGCCATAAGACTTATTCCACCATCAGCAGCCTTTATAGTATTAATTACCTCTACATCACGATCGCTTGTCGCAACAATCTCTGTTGCGTCCACATCAGCGTTTATTATTATATTATTATCTGCAACCAACTGCACAATACCATCTTTATCAACCATGGAGGTAGCAGATACGATGCCTTCAAGATTTATAGCATTACGGAATACATCCGTTACGCTTTCGGCTTTCATCATTACCATGCCACCATTCGCTTCAACTGTTCCGGTATTCTTTATCTGGTCGGTTATCGGGTTACCATCATAGTCATAAATTGTCGATGCCGTTTTCTCTGTTATCGCGACAGAGATAAATCCATTGGCCGCGATATCCAATTTAACACCATCGCCTCCGGCCAAAACAACTCTTCCGATAGGCGCGGTTATGACACCTTTATTTTCAACAGCACCCGCGATCAAAACACCGAACCCACCATTCGAAATTGTGATCTTTCCTTCGTTGAGGAGAAGTCTATTCAATTGTTCGTCTGACATTTTTTCGAAGATGTAATTTCCATCAAGAAAATTTGAATCTGTGATATCTCTTGTCGAAAGAACTATGCTTCCAACATTGATGTTCGCGTTTTCTCCGACATGAATTCCGGCGGAGTTCATAAGCATAAAAGTTCCGTTGCAATTTAGTGTTCCTAACAGGTCGCTGGAATCATTTCCTAACACCCTGTTTAGTATTCTGGAATTTTCTGACGGAAGAGTAACAAACACAGATTCGTTTTCCATAATGTCGAACGATGAAAAATTGATGATGGCATTGTCGGACGCGTTTATGTTCATCGTATTCGCGTCAGACATTTCTATTGTCGCGGAACCTGAAACAACTTCATCAACTTGAGGAAGAGAGTATACGGATCCCGTCGTAGCGATCATGATCGCCGCGAACAAGATTAGCATTTTTTGAACTCTCTTAAGTTTCATTTTATTTCCCCCGTATCCCGCGCCAAGCAACCCTGTAAAACAAAAAAACCGTAGCTTGATCATCAGCTACGGTTTTAATAACGTTTCTTATTCGGTAACTGACTGCCATAACCTCAGGTCTTAGGCTCTCAAGCTTTGCGCCCTTCGCTTTAGCGAAGTTTGCCTTTTTCGGTCGCTTAGTATTTTAAAGAACTTTTCCCTTTTTTGCTTTTTGTATTGCTAACACTTACTTTCGATACGTTTAAAGTATATCATCTAATAGCCATAAGTCAAGCGGACGGGCTTTTTTTTCTTTAACGCTATTTTTGCCCTACTCCCACTATACCGGGCCGATTGCGCCACACAGTCAACTCCCGGTAAAGCTCCTTTGCTCATGGGGAGTTTTAACCCCGGGACCGGAAATATAACTCACATAGCCAGAAACTCTAAAAAATAATTAAACGGTGAAAATCTTGTTTTTTGTAGACAAATAGTATCTCCTCGCAAGTCTCAATATTAGTTATTATCCACATTTTTGATCCGGACCCCATAATGTTTCCTGCTCTTTTTAACCCTTTTGTAAGTCCTTTTCAAAAATATTGCGCACACTTTTCATAGCTATAACTTTCAAGAACATTCGGACTCAGGTTCCGAAAGACTTTGTTTGAAAAACCGCATTGATCATTTCTGAGAGTAGGGCAAAAAACGATCCAATTATTTCATATATCCCGATATGTTTCTTCTCTTTATTCTCTCCTCAATTGGTCACAATATTTTCTTTATCGCAGGAGCGGCCTCCGGCTGAGAATTATTATTATCCTGAGCATTCAAAAGTTAAGCAACAAGTAAGTATTTTATTGTTTTCGTAACCAGAAAATGTATAATATCCGGAATTTCTGTTTCGCATAGTTCGCGGCCGGAGGCCGCACCTACATTTTCCTCAACTATATATAGGAAGGACAAATAAAAAACCGGGTAGAAGTTTTCCCCTTTTACCCGGCTGAATAATTCTAAAAAGTCAGCTCAAAAAACGAGCTGACTTTTCAATCAAAATGTTCATTTTTTTAGATAATGTAGGGGCTTGATTTATCAAGCCCCTTATATCGGGTTCGATGAATCGAACCCCTACAGGACATCCGCGAAACGAATTGCGACACAGCCTGAACGACAGGCATTAAATTAACATATATTAACAGTATCACTTCCACGCGCAAAGTTTGTGATATGTTAGGCATAAAGGGGGAGTTGTGTGGTATCCCGTACAGGTTATACCTGGTAGGGATGCCACACAACTCCCCCTTTATGTATGTTATGTGATGATTAGTACTTTGCCGCGACGAGGATCTGTCGACCCCGGCAGGAATACATCAAACATCATTTTTCAAACACGGCACCGGTTGATGCTGATGTAACTTGCTTCGCGTATCGGCTAAGATACCCCTCTTTTATTTTGTAATCCGGACGCTTCCACTGCTCTTTTCTCGCCTCGATCGTTCCCTCGTCGAGAAGAAGTTCGAGCGATTTATTGGGAATGTCTATGCGGATCTTATCTCCCTCTTCAACAATACCGATCACTCCGCCTTCTTGCGCTTCGGGCGAAATATGACCGATCGCGGCGCCGCGTGTTCCACCGGAGAAACGCCCGTCAGTTATCAAGGCAACGTCTACATCGAGACCTTCTCCCGCGATAGCCGCGGTCGGACCCAACATTTCTCTCATGCCGGGACCGCCCTTAGGTCCTTCATAACGGATAACAACAACATCACCTTTTTTGATATTTCCGTCCATTATTGCTTTCATCGCGTCTTCTTCGGAATCAAAAACACGCGCCGGACCCTCGTGTGTAAGCATGCTTCCGGCAACAGCCGATTTTTTCACCACAGCTCCATCGGTGGCCAAATTCCCGAAAAGAATACTTAATCCCCCGTCAGGTGAATATGGTTCCTCTACCGGACGTATAACCTCGGGATCAAGATTCACCGCGTCATGGATGTTTTCTTTCACTGAACGCGCCGTCGCGGTCATAAGCCCGGGGTGAAGAAGCTTCTTCTTGTTGAGCTCCGACATAACGGCCGATACGCCTCCCGCGGCGTCAAGATCCTGCATATGGTTTTCCCCTGCCGGGGATATACGGCACAGGTTAGGAGTACGCGCGCTTATCTCATTAAAAAGCCCCAGATCAAGTTTTATACCCGCCTCATTCGCTATCGCCGGAAGATGCAAAACCGTATTAGTGGAAGATCCAAGCGCCATCTCCACCGTAATAGCGTTCTCAAAAGCTTTTTGGGTAGCTATATCGCGCGGCTTAATATCTCTTGCGAGGAGTTCCATGATCTTCATGCCGCTATGTTTAGCAAGGCGTAGTCTTTTTGCCATAACCGCCGGGACCGTACCATTACCCGGCAGGCTTAATCCTAGGGCTTCGCTTAAACAATTCATGGAGTTCGCCGTAAACATACCCGCGCATGATCCCGCGCCCGGGCATGCGTCGTTCTCAAGCTGCTTCAACTCCTTCTCCGTTATCTTCTTAGCGGCAAAGGCGCCCACACCCTCAAAAACCGTAATAAGGTCTACTTTCTTCTTATTTGTACATCCGGCCATCATAGGTCCGCCGCTTACAAGGATCGCCGGAATATTCAATCTAAGCATCGCCATCATCATCCCGGGAACGATCTTATCGCAATCACATACACACACAAGACCGTCAAAGGGATATGCCGTGCCCATAATTTCGAGGGAATCCGCTATTATCTCTCTGGAAGGCAAAGAATATTTCATACCTTTGTGTCCCATGGCTATTCCGTCACAAAGCCCGATAGTTCCAAATTCCATCGGTGTACCGCCGGCTATCATGACACCGGCCTTGACCGCGTCGGCTACTTCTCTAAGATGCTTATGTCCCGGGATAACATCATTGACCGAATTAGCTATACCTATAATAGGCCTCCTCAATTCCTCGTCCGTATATGACAAAGCCTTTAAAAGAGACCTGTGAGGGGCCCTTTCCATACCTTTCTTCATTTGATCCGATCGCATGTTTCCTCCTTAAATTAGACAACAATTAGACTCATGCAAAACGCTGTTTTTTTAATCGGACTGTGTCATAATGTAGGGGCTTGATTCATCAAGCCCGTTATATCGGGTTCGATGAATCGAACCCCTACAATATGTTCAAAGTGACTTGTGACACAGCCTGTTCGCGGGAATGACAACATTTTGTTGTTTTGCATAACCCTATAGAATGCTACCAACTTTTTCGTGATATTGTATCAGCACATTAGCTGTTCACATTTTAGCTCCACGGCTAAAAGATATGATGTCTCTCGCCTCGGACCTCCTCATGATACAGCTAGAAAGAACACGGGAAGTGCTCCGCCGCGAGTTCTTTATTTCAGCTATCATAAACTTCTCCCACGCTACACGCTAGTATGTCTCACCCTTCAGCGCGTCTACGTACTGCCCTGCCGAAAACGCGGCAATCGCGCCATCTCCGCATGCGGTTACTACTTGATGTAAGATCTTACTGCAACAATCTCCGCCCGCGAATATCCCCGAGGCAGAAGTATTCATATTCGCGTCCACCACAATACTCCCTCTTTCATCCAGATCTATGATCCCTTTAGAAAAATCCGAGTTTGGACTCCACCCAACGAAAACAAATACTCCTTCACAACTAATATCACTAGATTCACCTGAAGATAGATTTTTAATCCGTACTCCCTCAACTTTATCAGTACCTTTTATTTCTTCCACAACCGATTCCAGTACAAACTCCATTTTTTTATTTGATAACGCGCGTTCCTGGACGATTTTAGTCGCCCTGAGACGATCTCTGCGATGGATCAGCGTAACCTTTTTTCCGAATTTCGTCAGGAACAGGGCCTCTTCCACCGCGGTATCACCGCCGCCTATGACAACTATATCTTTATCCCGAAAAAAAGCTCCGTCACACGTAGCGCAATAAGAAACTCCCTTCCCCAAAAATTCCTCTTCGCCCGGCACGCCAACCTTCTTTGCCCTGGCTCCACTGGCTATTATTACCGAAAGGGCTTTGTGTTGACCATTCTCATCCTCGACCAACCACAAAGGGATACCATCCGCCTCCCCCCGGGATATGTTTTTTACCGTCCCGGAAGAACATTTAAGGCCAAACGATTCTGCCTGTTTTTTGAACGTGCTGATAAGATCAAAACCCGTAGAGCTTTCAACTCCGGGATAATTTTCTATAATATCGGTCATCGTAGCCTGGCCCATGATAGTATAACTCTCTATCATGATGACATTCCTCCGGCCTCTCGCGGCATAGAGTCCGGCCGTTAACCCGGCTGGCCCCCCACCGATTATAATTATGTCATACACATCCTGCTGCATCAGATTAATCTCCTTAAATTAGCTCACTTCGTTCGCGACCTTTCAGAATCACTTTTTAGACAACAGTCTATAATCCCTAGCTTTGTCATCCCGACCGAGCGAAGCGAGCGGAGGGATCTAGATCCTTCGACTCGGTCGTCACTTCGTTCCTTCCTCGCTCAGGATGACATAAAAATATATCTACAAATGTATTATATGTCCCGCCTTTATCGGAACAAAATCATCATGATACTGCCCGCTGAACATCCTCCGAGCCTTTTCCCCCGAACAATGCGTGGGCCCCGCTTTTTTTACTCCCAGAGCCTTCATGTCAGAGATAACCGTATTTATCTCGTCCCGGTTCATACCATCAAGATGAAATCCCCCAAAAACCATATACATATCGTCCGCGCCCATCTTGTCCCTGGCATAGCTTAAGACATTCATGATCCCCGGACGGGAACAACCCGCGATAACGGAAAGACCTTTATCTCCTTTAATTACAAGCGCCTGCTCAAAAATATCTTCACCTTTCTCCCGCCCTTTTATCTCTCCCGTTACAAAAATGTTCTCAGATATCTCTATTGGCTCCTCCACGACAATAAGCTCACCGCCGAGCTCCTCGACACATTTCTTGAACTTTTCGCTAAAGGAGGGGCCCACACAGACCTTCAGGCCCTTCTTCCTCTTAAGTATCTCCCACAAGCCCCCCGTGTGATCCCAACGTTCACTCGATAAGACCACACCCTCCAGCTCTGACGTCGGAACCATCATCCTGTCCATATTCTCCACTAGCGAGGTCGACGCCTCCCCCGTATCAAACAGGATCTTACCGTCTACCAGGCAGGAAAAACCTTCATCCGGTTTAAGGCCTCTTCTAGCTTTGTTATCAGATAAAACTTTCACATACATTATCTATCTCCAAATATTTTAGTTCCTATCCTTACAATATTCGCGCCTTCTTCTATCGCTACACGATAAGAATTAGTCATCCCCATAGAAAGATATTCCATATAGGCTCCCTCTATCCCGGATTTTTTTATATCCTCAAATATTTTCCTGGTCTCGGTAAAATAGGCCCTGGCGTCTTCCGGGTTCCCTGAAATAGGCCCCATGGTCATAAGCCCCTTTACCTTGATATTAGGCAATATTGAAATATCTTTGATAAGGCTTTTTACGTCTTCAGGGAAAACACCGCTTTTTTGGGGCTCCCGTCCGCTATTTACCTCTATCAAGACTGACATAATTTTGTTTATAGAACGACTTTTTTTATCGATCTCGCCCGCCAGGGACACCGAATCGACCGTTTCTATCACGTCGAATACTTCTACCGCTTTTTTAACCTTATTCTTCTGCAGGTGTCCTATAAAATGCCATCTTACCGTGCGTCCGATAGAGGGAAAAGCCGCTATAGCTTCCTGCACATAATTCTCGCCTATTATCCTGACCCCCGCCTCTATAGCTTCGGTGATCTCCTCAGCGGTCCTTGTCTTTACTGCCGCCACCAACTCGACACTGTCAGACAGCTCTTGCAATATCACCGTGACATTATGCTTTATATTAAGTGAATTCATTAGACAATAAAGTTTTGTGGACTTTTATTTTTACTATGATCTTTCGCTCTTCGGACTTTCTTCATCTCATCTAGACGCCCGTCACTTTTAAGCTGCTCATAGATCAACATCCAGGCACAGTCCAGATCACTACTAATTTCACACTTTCCGTTTTTCACCCCTCCACAGGGTCCATTCACTAAACTTTTTGGGCAACGGGTCACGGGACAAATACTCCCTGTCGAGGCTAAAACACATTCTCCGCACAAAGAACACTTCTGTTCGAATTTAACCTTCTTTAAAGTTGATTCTGTGATCTCTCCCTGAAAAAGTGTATCATTTCCGGGACAGACTCTTTTGCCGGGGATTATCTCGGCTATCGCCTGGGTGCCGCCGCCGCAAGCCAAACTCAATATTACGTCACTTTCATCGATCTCTTTCTTTTGGGACCGATAAAGTCGTTTAATCGCCAGAAGGCTGCACGCCGGGTCCGGAACATTCCATCCGGTAACGGTTTTCCCTTCCTCTTGAAGGGCTTCCGTTATCTCTTTTACTTCCTTTTCTCCACCCGTTTTACATGTGGTCGCGCAGAGCGTACACCCCACAATGAAGACTTTCTTTAAGCCTTCAATTGATTCCAATATCTCTGAAAATGGTTTCCTTTTACTTATTATCATCTTGTCCTCTCTCGACAATCAATTATATAATTTCCTCGCCTTTTATACAAACAAAATTACAGCGTCCGATGGGGTCTTACGCGATGACCGCATAAAACATATTGTAGGGGTTAGATTCATCGAACCCGATATAACGGGCTTGATAAATCAAGCCCCTACATTATGATACCGTTTAAACTTGACTCGTATCGGAAACAACTCGTGAGGCCCCGCGTTTCAAATCCTCATAACCATTCCAATCAAGTTAAAATGGTACGACACAGCCTCTCCAGTGCTTCGCGCCATGCTCCTTGCTATCAATTAAAGCACAATATTCATTATTGTACCCACTATAAGCGCCGTCATAAGCATTATGCCGACTATCTTCATCGTGTCTTTCCCCCCCAGCTCACGGACCAAAACCACAAAGGTAGCCATACATGGAAAATATATAGCGAGAACGGTAGACGCTATTACCAGCTGTTTTGTGGCAAGATTCATAGGTCCCAACATTCCTATGGCTACATCTTTACGCAAAAAACCAACCAGCAAAGCTGATATAGTGTCTTTCGGCAATCCCCACAACCCGCTTAAAACCGGCGCGAAAACTCGCGCTAAAAGGTCAAAAAACTTAAACATGTAAAGGATATTAACAAGAAATACACCCAACAACACATAAGGGATGGCCTCCTTTGTAAACTCCGCAACCCTCATCCAAAGTTTCTTAAAGACAGCTATGATCTGTGGCATCCTATACGGTGGTATTTCCCATAATATCTCGGGACTATTTCCCTTCATCGTACGGTTCAAGATCAATCCCTTCACTATCATAAGAATAAAAAGCGTTCCAAATATAATAGCGACATAACCGCCTCCTCGCTCACCTACAAGCCCGACGATCATAGCCGTCTGCGCCATACACGGCACCGTTATCGCCATGAGTGTCGCGGCGATAAACTTTTCTCGTCTGTTTTCCAAAAGACGCAATGCCATCGCACCCGGAACAGTACATCCAAGCCCGAGTATCATCGGAACTATAGCGTAACCATGAAGCCCCAGGCGATGCATAAGGTTGTCCACCTGTGTAGCCAGACGCGGCAAGTAACCCAGATCCTCCAGTATCCCCAAAACCAGGTAAAAGCTGAATATATATGGTAATACCGCAGCAACTGGCACGAAAAGCCCTGTTGTTAATAAGCCAAAAGACTGGACAAAATCTATATCCCCATTAATGAGCCTCCCCACTAAGATATCATGTAGAATCCCTCCGGATCCCATCAAAGCACTCAATTTCATCATAATGGGGTACCAAAAATCTTGAAATAACGGTTCGAAAATATATCTTATAAGATTTTCACCTACAAACCGTACTACGGAAAATGATAGATAAAGAACAAGTGCCGCTATAAATAACCCCGTCTTGGGCCTGATACTCAAGTCCTCAAACCTCTCCAGAAGAGTATGATGATGGTGATGTAATTTCTGGGTAGACTCTACGATCCTTCCAACCTCTTCCCACTTCCGATCCCTGTCCAAAACATCAAATTTGCCTTCTTTAACATCCCCAAGACTCTCGACCAGGTCTTTTATCCCTACGCCCGTCAACCCGCAGGTCGGCACGACCGGGAGCCCCAACTCTTTTTCAAGTTTTTCCACATCTATCTCTACACCTTTATGCCGGGTCTCATCCCACATGTTCAGAACCACGACCATCGGTATATTTTTTTCCCGGAGCTCCAACGTCAAAAAAAGGTTTCGCTCCAGATTTGTAGAGTCCAGCACATTGACAATTAAATCCCCCTTCGACACCATTTCTACGGCGACTTCATCCGCCTTGGAGGCAACAGTCAAATTATATACCCCGGGAACATCCATAACAACGGCCGGATCCTTTTTTCGAAGCTTCATGAAACCCTGAGTAAACCCTACTGTCGTCCCCGGATAATTTGATATAGTTACTTTCGCTCCGGTAAGCCTGGAGAATATAGCGCTTTTCCCGACATTAGGATTTCCGATCAAAAGTATTTTTTTTTCTGATGGTTTCACGTTCATTCCTCAATGATCACCTTTTTAGCCATGGCATATCCGATAGCCAATTTGGTCTTATCCACCGACACAGTTATGGGCCCCCTCCAAAGATGAGCCCCAAGCTTAGTTATTTTTTTACCCGGCCGTATACCCATAGACTCCAAGCGTCGCGCCGTCCCGACCTCACCGGCAACCCCCTTAACAACCGCGGTCTCACCCTTTTTCATGTCCGTCAAACACTTCCCACTCATCTCACCCCCATCAATTTGTACCGTTTGCGGTTTTAGCCCAAACCAGATCCTTCGCTTCGCTCAGGATGACAGAACGAAGCGTCATTCTGAGCGAAGCGAAGAATCTCAATGAACATCACATTTCGGGGTTAAACCCCCGGCTACTATTTTCGTTTCAACACAACAAACTCAATAAATTCAATAAACCCTATGGCTCTAATACGTGCTTCAACCCTTCCTCAAAAAGATTCTCAATATGTTCGTCATTAAGACGATAAAACGCTTTTCTTCCCTCTTTACGGCATCTGACCAGATCAAGATCTTTAAGCGCCCTCATCTGATGAGATATTGCTGAATGACTCATCCCCAAAAGCTCAGAAAGCTCCGCGACACAAAGCTCGGCCTTGGACATAGCGAAAATAAGCCGAGTCCTGGTGGGGTCTCCCAACACGCTAAAGGTCCTCGACAACTTGTCGATAACTTCCTGTGACCTCATGCTATTCGCGATATCTCTAATGATCGCATTTCGGGTTTTCATTTCCTCTCCACGATTTAATATATGAACAACTTTTCACATGTTAACATACACATTCCGCCTCGTCAAGATAAAAAAATAGGGACGTCACCCATTTTATCTATCTATTTGTTGCCTTAGAAAATGGGTGACGTCCCTATTTTTAGAAGCAGATCTGTAAGCCGGATCCTGTGAGCAAGGTTTCTTGCCTGATGATCATCCATCTAGGCGCCCCATTGCTGGTTCGCTCATGCAGCCTACCCGGAAGTCCAACCGAAACTAGCTACTTCGTACCGGTCCATCCGACGTTTCGGATTTTCCCGATTCCTTCCCTATTTGGCCTTGCTTCGCGCAGAGATTACCGCGTTTCACCCTTTCCGGTTTCCCGGAAAGACTCGTCTATGTGGCTCTAATCCTCACCTCACGGTGGATGGGCATTACCCACTGCGCTGCTATGTGAAGTCCGGACTTTCCTCTTCCCGCAAAAGAACGAAAAGCGATCATCCGATCTGCTTCAATAAGTTTTAAATTACGATTTAAATGAGCGTTTTCAAATTCAACGCCTTATTCGCAAGGGCGTCTGCTTCTTTGTTATCCTCACGGGGGATTTCTTTAATCTCTACCTTGTCGAAAGCCCGAAAAAGATTCAAAGTAATATCAAAAAACTTTTTTATATTCTGATCTTTAACCCTATATTCGCCTTTAAGTTGTCTTGCGACAAGTTGGCTGTCTACATTGAGAATCACCTTATCGGCTTTATTATACATTGCCTCTTGTACTCCATAAATAACAGCAATGTATTCAGCGACATTATTTGTAGCGTCGCCTATATATCGCGATATTTCTTCTACTTTCTCTCCCTCTTCATCAAAGAGCACAGCACCAACACCCGACGGCCCCGGGTTTCCCCTGGATCCCCCATCGGTGTATACATTCATGACGCGCTTATTTTTAATCTTCGGCATATAATATCCTGGAGCAATTTTCACAGATCGTAACATCGCTCCTCATCTTTGCCTCATTGATTATCTGTGGTCTCAACTGCATATGACATCCACCGCAACAATCCCCGTCAACTTTCACCAACGCGACTCTTCCCCTGTTCGCCAGAATAGCCTCATAACGCCCAAGGACATCAGGGTCTATCCCTACGACTGTTTGAGCTCGTCTGCCATCAAGCTCGCCGATATGAGCTGACAACTCTTTTTCCTCGGCATTTATCTGTTCTTTTTCTTTTTCGGTCGCGGCCTTTTCTTCTTCAAATATTTTTTTTTCTTCTTCCTGTTTAGCTTTAGCTTCTTCGATCTTATCAAAAAACAGAAGAATATCTTCCTCTATCAAAGAAACGTCGGCTTTTATGCTGTCAATTTCCTGCTGAAGAGCCTGATACTCTTTATTGTTCTTTATCTGGTAAAGATCTCCGTCAAGCTTTGATATCTTGTCTTCTTTTGCCTGCAGATCGGTTTCTTTTTCATTCTTGGCAACCTGTATCGCTTTTAGCTCTTCCTCGGCTGCTTTCATTCCCGTTGTCTTTTCTTCCAGGGAAGCCTCAATTTCTCCTATCCTGACGGGAAATGACTCCATTCTGGACTGCAGATCAAACTTCTCAGCATCCAACTGCTGCAACAGTATCAATTTATCGATTTGCTCTTTTATATTTACTATATCATCCATGTTGTCCTTGTTGATCTGTTTTTAGATTATCGGTTCCTCGTCACATTTTACTTCGCGCAATGTGATGGTGGGCGCAGGGGGACTCGAACCTCCGACTTCCACGATGTGAACGTGGCGCTCTAACCAACTGAGCTATGCGCCCCTCACGTAATGCTCTGTTAAATTTACCATAGTCAAGTTTGATTGGTGGGGCATTCAGATTGTACCCAAACCATTGGAGTGATTCTACCTAATATAGTGCATATGTGCAAGAAAAAAAATCTGTGAATGGTTGTTATGATACAAGCTACCAATTTTAGCAAGGGGTCAAGGGGGAAGCAATCCCCCTTGCTAATTCATTTCCGAAAATTCGATCTAAAATGACTCGTGACACACAGCTTATATTTGTTATTTGTTCTTGCGCTGTACTTATTCGTATATATATCTTGTTCTCTTACGGAGTGTGCGTGCCTTCTCTCCGTTCGTCGCCTGCTGGGGCAGGCTCCTCTCTACACCGCTCGCTAGGCGCTCGCTCCGTTGCCTGCCTGGGACGGCAGGCACAGGCACTAGGTCGTGCCTGTTTAAACACTCGTTCAAGAGTGTCAGAAAAAGTAAGGTTGTATGTCGTCAAATCAAATGGGAGAATTCAGGTCTGTTTTTTAGTTGCGACTTCAGCTCCTTTTTTAACCATTCTACCGTTAAATTTCCGTCTTTCACGTAAAGTTTTCTTTTTTAGTTCGGTTCGTTGTTTAAGTA
>JAJRVD010000012.1 GCA_024277375.1 Candidatus Omnitrophota bacterium
AAGCGGATAACAATCCGCAGTTATCGTGAATCTTGCGAAGCGATTGATGATATTATTCGATATTATGAGATTGCTGCGTCGCTCCTCGTAATGACGTCGGGGGGAGCGTGACTGAGATTAATTGCGACACAGTCTGCACGCCGCCCCTCTTTATCTGGGAGGTAAGGGCTACATCACACAATGTAGCCCTAACAAGAGATCAGTGTTTTGACGTGATCTCAAGAAGAAGAACCTGGCATTTTAGAACATTCAGCTTCATCAAAGCCAAGATTATCATCATACAATGCGCTAATTTGTGCACCATAACATCCATCGCGTGCCCCTTTATTTTTCGTTCCTTCCTTTTACGTGTATGCGGATTTCATTAAAATAAACTATTTTGTACGCGCACGCCCCGGCGATCACATACATATCACCCAACACTTTACAAATTATCGTACTACTACCGGTATTTGTATCACTATTTCTCAAGACATGACAATTTCGTAATATACCTTCTCGTTTTTTGAGAGCTACCCAGGCCTTTAAATTGGCTTTGCTTCCCGCCTGATATACATCCCGAACAAAATATTTACAGATCCATTTTTTGGTAACCCCATGCATAGCCTTGTCGTTGACTTCCTCAATGGAAATTTCCTTCTTTCTGGGATTATTACCTAAAATATTCTTGTGAACCAGTTCTTTCATCTCGTTATTCCTTTTAATTCAGGACTTTTTTAAAGTATTTAAAAAGTCACCTAAAATAAGGCCGTCCACCTCAATGACGACCACAATCTATTATAACGTAAATTCAGCAAAAAGCAAGCATCTTTTACTGTCTTTTTTGAATCTTAACGAATCTTATTCTCCACACCCTGGATAAGTCTCCTAATATTGGCCCTGTGCTTATATACGCCTACCAGACACAAGATCGAACAGAATATCACAAATCCCACATCCGCGCCCGATATAAGAGCGAATACAGGCAACGCGACCGATGCTATAATTGATGCCAGCGACACATATTTCCATACAGAAAATATTACCACCCATACCGCGAGACCGGCCAAAAACACCCAAGGGGAAAGCGCCACCATTACGCCGGCTGTTGTGGCTACGCCCTTTCCACCTTTGAATTTCAAAAACACCGTCCAGATATGACCGGTGATAGCTGCTGCCGCTAATAACAAAAGCACGGAACCGTTTAAAGTGAGATCCACTGAAAAAATTTCATTGAAAAGCACAGGTATATACTTAACCGCCACAAAACCTTTTAAAAAATCCAACAACAGAACTATTATTCCGGGAACTTTACCTACGATTCGAAATACATTGGTAGCTCCTACATTTCCAGAACCAAACTCACGAATATCAATCCCCTTCAGCACCTTTCCAAAAATGTACGCGGTAGGGATCGCGCCCAAAAAATACGCTAATATTATCGCTAAAAAAACATGCATTTTTTATCTCCTGCTCATTTCGTTAAATACGCCTGTCCTTCTGAGACCCCGCCACCACCTGTCATAATGTAGGGGCTTGATTCATCAAGCCCGTTATATCGGGTTCGATAAATCGAACCCCTACAATATGCGGGGAGCCAGCCCCACACCATTCACTATTCACCATTTATTGTTCGCGGCCGAAGGCCGCCCCTACGACTATGGACTGATCTATGATCCGGGCTTTGGGCTGAATTTTCTTGCCTTTCTTGAGGCTTTTAGATTTATCTTTATCGGTATCCCCGCGAATGGAAAATTTTCCCTTAACTTGTTCTCGATAAAACTCAAATGTATCGGTAAAACCATAGACGGACTATTTACAAAATATGTGAACTCTACGGGACGTCTGCCGCTTTGAGTTATGTATAGAAAATTGGGACGTTTTTTTCGCCTGGGAATAGATATCGTAGAGGGATCATTCTCTTCAAAGACCTTATTCAAACGCACAGTCGATGCTTTAAAATCAAGATTTGAGTCTATGGCCTTTACCGCTGAGATGACCCCGACTACGCCTTTTCCCGTCTTTGCCGAAATAAACTTAAGAGGGAATTTGCTAAGTTCATTAGAGGCATCGATTATCTGTTCCTCATAGTCTTCTATCGTCAGACCCTCAACCTCTCCGGCAAGATCCCATTTATTCACAAGTATGAGACATCCCTTACCTTCTTCCGCTATAAAATTCAGTATGCCCAGATCATCTTTTGTTATCCCGTCGGCAGCGTCTAACAACAAGACAACAACATCCGCCCTTTTAATAGATTGTTTCGAACGCATAATGCTAAATACATCTACTACTTTTTTGATCTTTCGTTTATGACGAATGCCCGCGGTGTCTATCAAGATGTAATCTTCGTCTTCCCAATTGAAAAACGTATCTATAGAATCTCTGGTAGTACCGGGAATATCGCTTACAATGACCCGGTTATCCTTTAAGAGGCTGTTAATGAACGAAGATTTTCCAACATTGGGCCTGCCGACTACAGCGATCTTAAGACATCGCGGTTGTTCTTCTCCGACAGCGGCTCCGGCGGCTTCGACGGATTCGGCCACTATGGTTTTCAATGTCCTCACTCCTCTTCTGTGAAGACACGAAATTGGCAGGGGTTCGCCGAACCCCAATTGAAAAAATTCTAAAGCGTCATTCTTAAGCCTGTCATTATCCGTTTTGTTCACTACCATAATGATCGGTTTATCGGATTTTCTTAAGATCGCGGCAACCTCTTCATCCGCCGGCGAAATACCGGAGATCGCGTCCGTCACAAAAAGAACAACAGAAGCTTCCGTGATCGCGCTTGCAATCTGACTCTTTACCTGCAAAGAAAGCTCATCCTTATCTTCAAGAAGATATCCTCCTGTGTCTACTAATTTTACATGATTTCTCCCCGCCTTAATGACAGCTTCGTGTCTGTCTCTGGTAGTACCTGACTGCTCAACTACAACAGCACGCCGCTGCCCCAGGAGAACATTAAAAAGGGAAGATTTTCCGACATTTGGTCGGCCTACAATGCATATTGTGGTATTGCTCTTAGCGTTTTTCATTTATTTTCGACGACCCTATTCTTACGTAGTCCAGACCCGAAACAATTGTAAGGACTACCGTAATATTCCACATCCAACCGGAATATACAAATTTCAAAAGTAAAGCGACTATCGTGAACATCTGGAAGAATGTCGTTATTTTCCCGATGATCGAGGGTTTAATATCAACCTTTCCGTTATGAAGATACATGATCACAACGCCCATGAGGATTATAACGTCCCTGCTGATTATTGCGATAGGCACATAAATCGGCATCTTCAGATATTCGGGAAGCCCGGAAACCAGACTAAAGGTGACATAGGCACTGCCCAAAAGCATCTTATCCGCGATAGGGTCCATTATAGCGCCCAGGCGGGTCTTTTCATTACGGCTTCTGGCGATATATCCATCCAAACCATCAGTCAAAGCCGCGACACAAAAAACCAGCAGAGCCACGTCAAGACGGTGATACAGTATGACCATGATAAAAACCGGTACAAGTATTATTCTTAAGATCGTCAGCCTATTCGCCCAATTCATGTTCTTCTCCTAATCGCCTTCCTTAAAAAGCCTCATCCTTTTTACCGGCCAGTGTATCACAAACGCCCGCCCGACAAGATTCTTCTCGGGGGCCATCCCCCAATACCTGGAATCCAGAGAATTAGCGCTGTTGTCGCCCAACACAAAGAAGTATCCTTCCGGAACGTGTATGACCCTGTCTTCAGTGCCATATTCACCTCGGTTATAATAGAAAAACTTCTTAAAAGGCGCGGCCGTTATCCTTTTACCGTTCACGACCAGTTCACCGCCTGAGATCTTAACGGTATCCCCCGGACCCGCTATGAACCGTTTAACAAGAAATTTTTTCTTCTCCACGGGAGAAAGAAAAACCACTATATCGCCAAGCTTTGGATCCCGCACTTTTGGGAGCCTGAAATCAGTAAGCGGAATTTTCGCTCCGTAAATAAATTTACTTACAAATATCCTGTCACCTGGTTTTAATGTCGGAAACATGGAACTCGACGGTATTTTGAACGGTTGCGCGATAAATGTCCTTATAAAAAACGCGAGTATCGCCGCGACCAATATCGGTTTTATCCATTCTTCCCACCAGTATTTCCATGTCCTTCTGTTTACCATCATGATATCCTCATTGCTTTTAAAAACGCTTCTTTCGGCACATCGACCGAACCTATCTTTCTCATTTTCTTTTTCCCTTCTTTTTGTTTCTCCCAGAGCTTTCTTTTCCGGGTGATATCACCGCCATAGCACTTGCTTGTAACATTTTTTTTGAAAGCGGCGATGTTTTCCCTGGCCAGCACTTCACCACCGACAGCGGCTTGTAGCGCTATCTTGAACATATGTTTAGGAATAGTTTCTTTTAGCTGCTGTACCAGCTCCAGGCCCCTTCTACGCGCCTTATCTTTATGCACAATGGCGGAAAGAGCGTCACATGACACACCGTTAATAAGAATATCCATTTTAACAATATCGGATCTTCTATAGCCAATGACCTCATAATCCAGAGACCCGTACCCCTGCGTGCAAGATTTTATCTTGTCGTAAAAATCAATAATGATCTCTGCCAGAGGAATATTATACGTCAACTGAACCTTTGTAGGGTCCAGATATTTAGTGCTTATAAATTCCCCTCTTTTATTCTCGCAGATCTTCATCAGGGTACCGATAAATTCCGACGGTGAAAATATATAGCACTTGACGAAAGGCTCTTCCACATACTCGATCTGATCTCTTTCGGGATATTTTGTAGGATTATCCACTTCGATCAACTCACCCTTTATAATTTTCATTTTGTAGTTAACGCTTGGTGAAGAAGCAATAAGATCCAAATTAAACTCCCTCTCCAATCTTTCCTGGATTATTTCCATATGCAAAAGTCCGAGAAACCCGCATCTGAACCCAAACCCCAGCGCCGCGGAGGTTTCGGCTTCATAGACAAAAGAAGAATCCGATAAACGAAGTTTTTCCATGGCGTTTTTAAGATCTTCATACTCTTCGTTGCTTACAGGATAAAAGCCGCTATAAACCATGGGTTTTACAGTCTGGTATCCCGGCAATGGTTCTTGCGCGGGATGCGCGACATCGGTTATGGTATCCCCCACGACCACTTCTCTCGCTTCCTTGATATTGCAGACAATGTATCCCACTTCACCGCAACTAAGCTCCTTAACTGTTTGTTCGGACGGCGTAAAAATGCCTACCTCTTTAACCTCGTATTTAGCCCCCTTATTCATCATCACTATCTGCATGCCCGCTTTTAATCGGCCATTCATAACCCTCACATATGTAATAACACCACGGTAAGAGTCGTACGACGAATCAAAGATAAGAGCTTGTAACGGTTCTTTCTGCGTCCCCGATGGCGGCGGAACCCGGCCTATAACCGCTTCAAGAACATCCTCGGTGCCTATACCTTCCTTGGCGCTTATCAAAAGTATCTCATCATCTTCGCAACCTAACAGATCATGCATCTGGTGTTTAACCTCTTCTATTCTCGCGCTTTTCAGATCTACTTTATTTATCACGGGAATTATTTCAAGATCATGTTCCATCGCCAGATACAGATTAGCGATAGTCTGGGCCTCGACACCCTGAACAGCATCTACGACCAAAAGCGCGCCCTCACAGGCGGCTATACTTTTTGATACTTCGTACGAAAAGTCAACATGTCCGGGCGTATCTATAAGATTCAGCGAATATGTGGTTTTGTCGAGTGCTTTATAGAGCACTCTTACCGCGCTGGATTTTATAGTTATACCTCTCTCTCTTTCCAAGTCCATATTATCCAGGAACTGATCTCTGAATTCTCTGCCATCTACGGTATGGGTGGTCTGTATTATCCTGTCCGCAAGCGTAGACTTCCCATGATCGATATGAGCTATAATGCAAAAGTTCCGGATCTTTTTTAATTTATCCATAATGTTATACTTTGTGGGGCACGGCGCGCCGTGCCCCTGCCTTCCTAATCTTTAGACGTTAATAACGAGAACGCGTACTTCTTAGCGAACTCCAGGTATCTTAATGATTCTTTTTTGGAACGTGTCTCAGAATAAAATCTCAATTTTGGCTCTGTTCCTGAAAGTCTCACCAAGAGCCAGCTTCCGTCCTCACATATGAATTTCATCCCGTCATAGTCTTTTATTTCGACAACTTTTTTGCCCAGAACTTTCTTAAGGGGATTTTTTGCTATACCCTTCACAAGGTTTCTTCTTTTCGTTTCCGGGAAAACCAGATCTTCTCTCTCATAGACATAGTTACCGTATTTTTCGTTCATATCTTCAACTATTCGCGACAGTTTTTTCTCCTCGGCGATCAGAAGTTCCATAATAAGAAGCGCCGAAAGGAATCCGTCACGTTCAGGAACATACCCTTTAAACCCTATACCGCCGGTCTCTTCTCCGCCGATAAGTATATCCTTTTTCGTCATCATATCGCAAATATATTTAAACCCGACAGAAGTCTCATACACCTTAAGACCGTATTCATCACATATCTTATTGATCAGCCCTGTCCCGCATATCGTCTGAATAACCCCTCCTTTCATTTCGCGGTTATTCAATAGATGGAGAAGCAAAAGCGCCATAGCTTTGTGCCCGGAAAGTATCTTCCCTTCGTCATCCACAACAGCAAACCTGTCAGCATCGCCATCGGTAGCTATACCCAGATCATAATTACCATTTTTCATTCTCTCCATAAGTTCCTGAAGATGATTTTCGTTCGGTTCAGGCGCACGGCCATGGAATCCGGGATTATTATCAGCATACATGAAATCGAGTTTTATATCGCTTCCCTTAAGGATATCCTTAAGATACGTACCTCCGGTCCCATTCATCGAATCCACCAGAACCCTGAGTTTAGCTTTTTTTAGAAGCTTCATATCAGCGTATTTCTTTATCCAATCAAGCAGTGGAGTTATGATATCCTCCACTGCAATTTCCTTATTTTTTATTCCTTCTTCCAGAGACACCTCTTTGACATGCGTTTTATATAGCCTCTTTTCGATAGCGTCGATAATGTCACTCCCGGCGGAACCCGCAAAAAACCCTTTGTATTTTATACCGTTGTAGCATGCGGGGTTATGGCTTGCCGTTATCATCACGCCCCCTGACAATTTTTTGTTCTTTATATGCACACATACCGCGGGTGTCGGACAAGATTTGTCGGAAAGTATCACTTTTATCCCATTGGCGGCTAGAACCCCTGCTATTATCTCCGCGTATTTATCTGACAAAAACCGCGTATCATATCCGATAACGATCTTTCTTTTCTTATAAATGGGCTGTTTACGCGACTTAACAAAATCAGCTATAGCCTGACCGACTATTTTTACATTCTCGAAAGTAAAATCCTCACTTATGATAGCTCTCCATCCATCGGTACCAAATTTGATGTTTCTAGCCATTTATTCTCCTCCGTTGTTTATCCTCTTATTAGACTCATTCAAAACGCTGTTTTTTTATCAGACTGCGTCATAATGTAGGGGCTTGATTCATCAAGCCCGTTATATCGGGTTCGATGAATCGAACCCCTACAATATGTTGTATGCGGCCATCCGCGAAACAAATTACGGTACAGCCTGAATGACGAGAATTCCATTTTGCACAAGTCTTTATCCTCTGAGACCCTTGATCGCCTCAGCATAACTTTCCTTACCAAAAACCGCGGTACCCGCCACCAGGACATCCGCGCCGGCGGTTATCGCTTCTTTAGCGGTATCTTTTGTTATTCCGCCGTCTACCTGCACGTATCCGTTGAATTCCTTCTTAAGCTGTTCTATCTTTGGCATCATATCACGCATAAAACTCTGACCGGCAAACCCCGGCTCTACCGTCATCACGAGCACCATATCGACCTTATCCAGAAGGCCGTCGAGGGAGGACAAGTCTGTTCCGGGTTTTATGGACACCCCCGCCTTTTTCCCTTTAGATCGTATTTTAGCGATGGTTCCAGCCGGATCTTTACAGGCTTCAACGTGAAACGTAATAAAATCGCTGCCCGCGTCGGCAAACTCCTCAACATACTGCCCCGGATCATCGATCATTAAATGCACATCAAAGATCAACTTGGTCGTCTGTCGTACCGCCCTGACGACAAGCGGTCCTATTGTAATATTAGGAACAAATTTTCCGTCCATAACATCTATATGAACCCAATCAGCTCCCGCGCTATCGATGGCCTTCACTTCTTCGGCTAACCTGCCAAAATCCGCCGATAATATGCTCGGCGCTATCAATATCTTCTTATCAGACATGTTTAACCACTCCTTTAGCCCGCTGTTTGTTGCGTTAGGGGACTGTCCCCGATCTATTCTTTGTCATCTCGAGCGAGCGCAGCGAGCCGAGAGATCTTTATACTGTTTTGTAGATCCCTCCGCTTCGCTCACTTCGTTCGCTTCGGTCGGGATGACAAACGTTCTTTGTGTTTATTGTGTTCCCGGATCAACCCTACAAACTCCATAAACCCTATCATATTCTGCACAATTCTTTTCTGATCTTATTTTTAACCCCGCTCTTAAGATCACCGATAATCGCCAAGTTTATCACTTCCGGAACAAAAACTTTTTCACAAACCTTCTTGATATCGTTCACAGTCACGTCATCTATGTTTTTCAGAACCACTTTTACCTCGGGAATATGCTTCATAGTCATGAGCCTGTCACCAAGCCACATCATTCTGGAGGACGTCCCTTCCATAGCCAAAAGAAATTGCCCCTTAGCGTATTCCTTCGCGCGATTAAGTTCATCCCTTGTTACCCCAAGGTCTTTTAATTTCTTAAGTTCATCCAGAATAGCTATAATGGCCTTCTGAGCGTTTCTATTGTCTACCCCTGAGTGTATCACCAGGTCCCCCACATCACTGTGTCTTTTGTAAAGCGAAGATATGTCGTAGCATAGACCATATTTCTCCCGTAGTTCCTCAAAGAGCCGGGATGACATATTCCCGCCCAGGATAACATTCATGATCTTCAGCGCGAACCTCTCGCGGATATTATGATCTACCGCGTGAAATCCCATCGCTATATGCGTTTGTTTTGTATCTCCCCTCACAAATGTAGACGCGGGTTTCTTTTGACTTACAACAGGTTTCTTAAACTCTTTCTTCTTTTTTCTTTTTTGTCCCGCGAACTTTTTAGAGACGTTCCTGAAAAGCTTAACAGGATCAACTTTACCGGAAGCCACAATAGCTATATTCGCCGGATGATAGTGATCCTCTTTGAATTTTATTATCTCAGGATTTTTGAAACCTTTCACATTACCGATGGTCCCCGTCAAGGGTCTTCCCAGCGCGTTGTCGGGCCACATTATCTTTCCAAGCATTTCCAATACATGATCGGCCGGCTGATCCCGATACATTTTTATCTCTTCACAAATAACAAATCTTTCACGCACCAGGTCTTCGGCGTCAAACTTGGCGTTCAGGACCATATCCGAAAGGATATCCATCCCCAACTCCATATATTTTGACGGCACTTTTACCATATAGCAGGTAACCTCATCCGAAGTAAAACCGTTGAACGACCCTCCAATTCCTTCTATGGATTCTTTCAGATCCTTCGTACTACGCTGGTGGGTCCCCTTGAACAACATATGCTCCACAACGTGACTTATCCCGCTTTGCGAGGATTTTTCATAACGACCGCCTACCCCTATCCATATACCGAGTGAAACCGAAGCCATTTGCGGCATCGGAGACACCACTACAGAAAGTCCGTTCTTTGATCGTTTTTTCTTGTACATAGTCTATTATCCCCTCTCGCGGCTATCCAGATAACTCTGAAGTATTATCTGTGCGGCCATTTTGTCTATAACTTGTTTACGTTTTTTCCTTCTTACCGACGCCTTGATCATAACGGCTTCGGCTTCTTTCGTACTGAAACGTTCATCCCATAGTTCGATCGGAAGCGCTGTTGTTAGCTTAAGGTTTTCAGAGAACTTAATACTGTCTTTGGCACGCACACCTTCTGTGCCATCCAAATTGATCGGTAATCCCACAACAATTTCTTTAACCTTATATTCCTCGACGAGATCTTTGATCCTTTCCAACGCGAGTTTTTCGTTAACTCTCAGTATGGTCTCTCTTCCCTGCGCCAATATACCGGTCTCATCGCTTATCGCGACACCGATATATTTTGTTCCAATATCAAGCCCCATTATTCGCATAATTAAACTACACTTTATGAACCGCATTGGCGATAGGCCGGATAAAAGCTTCAACCTTTCCCGCCAAGACATTCTTTTGGTTCAATCCTCTTTCTATGACCTTGATAAGCGCGCTTCCTACTATCGCGCCATCGGATAACGAAGCGATTTTCCCGGCCTGCGCTGAGTTTGAGATACCGAACCCTACACAAACAGGTTTCCGAGTCATCTTTTTTAGTTTTTTAATTTCACCCGGCAACTTCGTCCCAAGATCTTTTCGCATGCCCGTAACACCTGTTAGCGAAACATAATAGATAAACCCGCGTGAAGCCTTCGCGATCTTTTTAAATCTGTCGGGAGGCGTCGTGGGCGCCGAGAGCTGAATAACACAAAAATCTTCTCTATCGGCGATGCCTATAAGCTCTCCGGCTTCTTCCATGGGAAGATCGGGAACTATAATACCATCGGCACCGGCGGAGACAGTGTCTCTGACAAAACGTTTAAGGCCATAATTAAAAACTATGTTGTAATACGTCATGAACACAAAAGGCACGTGTGTCATCTTCCTGAGCTGTTTCACCATATCCAGAACTTTTTTTACAGTACAGCCGGCTTTAAGCGACCGTTCTATAGCTTTTTGTATAGTGGGACCATCCGCTAACGGATCCGAAAATGGGATACCCAGCTCGATGATATCGGCTCCCGCTTTTTCAAGAGCACAGACAATTTTTTTGGTTGTGGCGATGTCGGGATCCCCCGCCGTAATATACGGGATAAACGCCTTTTTGCCGGCTTTCCTTAATTTCTTGAATGTACTTTCTATTCTGTTCATTTCATTCCTTTTCTAGATCTTTCCCCGAGACCCTCTGGTCTCGGGATAACCTCGGGAACGGTGTCCCTCGGCCGCGCCGCTTTGCTCCTCGCAATCAGACTGTGTCATAATGTAAGGGCTTGATTCATCAAGCCCGTTATATCGGGTTCGATGAATCGAACCCCTACAATATATTGCATGCGGCCTTCCGCAAAACGAATTGCGACACAGCCTGAATGACAGGAAGAGAGCCCTCTGCCTCAACTTATCACCTGCCACCTATCACCTAAAACCTAACACTCGCGTCACATATTTTCGCTGATTATGTCTATATCCTTATCTCCCCGGCCCGAAAGGCACATGATAATTATGTCTTTCTTTTTAGTCTTTTTCGCCAATTTTTTGAGATAATATACCGCATGCGCGGATTCCAATGCCGGGATGATCCCTTCCGTTTCAGATAACAGCTTCACGCCCGCCAAAGCTTCGGCATCCGTCACTGACACATATTCAGCCCGTCCGGTTTCTTTGTAATACGAATGTTCCGGCCCTACACCCGGATAATCGAGTCCGGCCGAAATAGAATGCGCTAATTTTATCTGACCGTCAGCGTCTTCTAAAATAAAACTTTTGCTGCCATGCAATATGCCTACTTTACCTTTCCCCAAAGCTATCGCGTGATGATCGGTTTTTGCTCCCTCGCCCGCTGCCTCAACACCGATAAAGGAGACTTTTTTATCATTGTAAAACGGATAAAAAAGCCCCATTGCGTTACTCCCCCCTCCTACACACGCTACAAGATACGTTGGAAGCCTCTTTTCCTTTTTCGCTATCTGCCTCTTCGCCTCAATCCCGATCACTGCTTGAAAATCCCGCACCATAAGGGGATACGGATGAGGACCCGCGACCGAACCTATCACATAAAAAGTATCTCTAACATTGGTCACCCAATCTCTTATCGCCTCGTTCATAGCGTCTTTAAGCGTACACGATCCGGATGAAACGGGAATAACCTTCGTTCCCAAAAGCTTCATCCGAAATACATTAAGACGCTGGCGCTTCATGTCTTCCGTCCCCATGTAAACTTCGCATTTTAAACCGAAAAGCGCCGCGACCGTAGCTGTCGCCACACCATGCTGACCGGCACCCGTTTCAGCTATAAGTCGTTTCTTGCCCATTTCAACCGCCAAAAGCGCCTGCCCCAAAGTATTATTTATCTTGTGCGCGCCCGTATGGAGAAGATCTTCCCGTTTCATATAGATCTTCCCTCCGCCTAATTTAGCTGTGAGTTTTTCGGCAAAATATAGCGGAGTTACCCGGCCGGCATACTCCGTCAGGTAATGCTTAAGGGTTTTCTTGAATGAACTCTTTTTGCATACACTCTTGTATGCCGCGATCAACTCCCGCACCGCAGGCATAAGCGTCTCGGGAATGTACTTTCCTCCGAATATTCCAAAATAACCTTTTTCATCGGGTACTCTAGGCATTTTTCGCATTATCCACAAACTCCTTTATCATATCCTCACTTTTTATCCCCGGAGAACTTTCGACCCCGCTGGAAGTGTCAACACCGTAAGGTCGTACAACCCGTACGGCCTCCGAAACACTTTCAGGCGTCAATCCGCCGGCTATAAAAAACGGTTTATTAATATTCTCTCTCCTAAGTATCTCCCAATTAAATTTCGCTCCGGTCCCGCCTGATATTTTTGGATGAAAGGTGTCAAAAACAAAAAAATCAACCTCGGTATAATCGTCCAGAAAAAAATCGCCAATGGGCAGGATCTCTTCCTTTACCTTGAAAGCCTTAATGATCTTGATCGAACGGCCATATTTTTCCAGCATGATCTTTTTCAGAATACCGCAATAACCGGGATCTTCGGCGCCGTGAAGCTGTACGTAATTCAAATTACAATGCCCGGCGATTTCCGCTACACCCTGGGGAGCCTTATTACTAAAAAGGCCCGTAATCGCGACTGTGCCCCTTAATTCCTCCGGCATATCAGAAATGATCTTACTGACTTCATCCGGCGATACGGCACGAGGTGTATCTTCTATAAAAATAAAACCTATGAGATCAGAGCCGCTTTCACAAGCCGCTACAGCATCTTCACTATTAGTTATCCCGCAGATCTTTACTTTAACCACACTTATTCCTTCATCATTTCCCGAACTTTATCGCTGATGTTTTTCACTCGCATAAAGGTTTCGCCTATAAGCACGGCATTAACCCCAAGGCTTTTAAGAAACATCACTTGTTCATATGTTTCGATCCCGCTTTCAGAAACGATTATCTTGTTTTCAGGTATCATATGAATGAGCCTTTGTGTTACCGATATATCAACATTAAAATTCGTAAGATCCCTGTTGTTTATCCCTATTATTTGAGCTCCGCTCGCGAGCGCCTTCTCTACATCTTCTTCGTTGTGCGTTTCCACCAGAACATCCATCCCCAAACTTCTGGCAAGACCCACATAATGGTTCAATTCTTCCCGCGTAAGGATCTGCGCTATCAGGAGCATCGCGTCCGCGCCGGCTACAGCTGATTCATAGATCTGGTACTCATCTATAATGAAATCCTTCCGGAGCACCGGAAGCGTTACCTTCTCCTTCACTTTCTCTATGTAGCCAAGCCTGCCATCAAAGAATCTTTCATCGGTCAGAACACTTATAGCGCCTGCGCCGGACAAAAAATACGCGAAAGCTATCCGTACCGGATCAAAATCCTGTCGGATAATACCTTTTGAAGGAGAACTCTTTTTTATCTCAGCGATCAGGTTAATATGACCCCTTCGGGAAATATTTTTCTTGAAAATACTTCTTATGCACATAGTGTCGGCTTTTTGTTTAAGCTCGCTCAGGGGAATATTATCTTTGGCTCGATCAACTTCCCGCCGTTTTTGCTCGATTATCTTCGGTAAGATCATGTTACGCCTTCTTCATTCGTCATCTTTATCAGCTCATCCAGTTTGGCCTTTGCCTTACCGGAATCTATGGATTCGGCCGCGAGAGAAGCTCCTTCTTTGAAATCTTTAGCGCGACCGGAGGCCATAAAGGCCATGCTGGAATTCATTAGCACTACGTCACGTTTCGCGCCTTCCGTCCCGGACAATACATCCTCGACTATTTTAGCGTTTTCCTCGACTGACCCGCCTTTTATATCATCTAGTGCCGCCTTCTTAACCCCAAAGGTTTCCGGGGTCACGGAAAAAGAATGTACTTCTCCTCCGACAAGTTCGCTTACCCGAGTTTTTCCCGTTATTGTAACCTCGTCCACCCCATCTTCGCCATGTATGACATATGCCTTTTTCGTGCCCAGGTTTCCAAGCACCCTTGCCATAATGTCTGTTAACGCCGCGTCATACACACCCAAAACCTGACATGTTGCCGAAGCGGGATTGGATAAAGGCCCCAGAATGTTAAATATGGTACGTATGCCTATTTCCTTGCGAACGGAACCGGCATATTTCATGGCCCCGTGATAAAGCGGAGCAAATAGAAAACCTATGCCGATAGTATTTACACACTTCTCGGTAACCTCGAGCGGTACATCCAGTTTAACACCCAATTTCTCCAGGACGTCGGCGCTGCCGCACCGGCTTGAAGCAGCGCGGTTTCCATGCTTAGCTACTTTAACCCCACCTCCGGCAAGAACAAAAGCTACGGTTGTGGAAATATTGAACGTACCGGTACCTGATCCACCCGTACCACAGGTATCCAATATTTCCGAACCGCCTGAAACGTTAACCTTCAGCGCTTTTTCTCGCATAACGATCGCGGCGCCGGTTATCTCCGGGACTGTTTCACCCTTCATACGCAAAGCCGTAACAAACGCGCCCATCTGCCCGGGAGTCGCCTCACCGCTCATGATCTGGTTAAAGACTGAACGTGTCTCTTCTTGCGTCAGATCCTCACGCTCTATAATTTTACCGACCGCTTTCTTTATATTCATATCGCCTCTTTCGCCATTTCAATAAAATTCTTTAATATCTTCATCCCTTCCGTCGTCAAAATAGATTCCGGATGAAATTGAACTCCCCATACAGGTTTCTCTTTATGCCTGACACCCATGATCTCTTTTTCCGAGGTCCACGCGGTAGTCTCCAGTATCTCCGGCAAACTCACCGGATCAATGATAAGAGAATGATACCTCGTCGCGTCAAAAGGCGAGAGAATATCTTTAAATATCTCTCTGCCGTCATGATGGATAGGGCTTGTCTTTCCGTGCATTATGCGTTCTGCCCTTATGATCTTTCCGCCATACACCTCTCCTATGCACTGATGCCCTAAACATACCCCGAGTATCGGGATCTTACCTTCGAACTTACGTATAGTATCTTTCGATACGCCAGCGTCATCAGGTCTTCCCGGGCCGGGAGAGATCACTATGCTGTCGGGTTTAAAGCCCTCTATCTCTTTCAGAGTTATTTTATCGTTACGGTACACCTCGATATCCTCCCCGAGTTCCCCCAGGTACTGGACAAGATTGTAGGTAAACGAGTCGTAATTATCAATAACAAGTATCATTCAAAACCTTTCTCGACAAATTCGATGGCTTTTATCATGGCCATCGCTTTATTCATAGTTTCCTTATATTCCAATGCCGGGTCCGAATCCAAAACTATCCCGGCTCCCGCTTGTATGTAAGCTATGCCTTCACGCATTACGATCGTCCTGATCGTAATACACAGATCTATGTTACCGGAGAAACTGAGATATCCCACACTTCCGGCATACGGGCCGCGACGGGTCTTCTCCAGTTCATCAATGATCTCCATCGCCCTTACCTTCGGAGCTCCGGTCACGGTACCCGCGGGAAAAGTAGCGCGTATGACATCATAAACATCTTTATCTTCACGAAGTTTTCCCGTCACATCGCTCACTATATGCATAACATGAGAATATTTTTCTATCTCCATGGTAGAGCGCGGCTCTACCGTAGAATATTCACATACCCTGCCTATATCGTTACGTCCAAGGTCAACCAGCATTATATGTTCCGCCCGTTCCTTCGGATCGGACAACAGTTCCTCTTCCATCCGGCGGTCCTCTTCTTCGGTCGTGCCGCGCTTACGTGTACCGGCTATGGGCCTGACTTCGACTACATCATCCTCACATCTTACAAGTATTTCAGGTGATGACCCCACTATCCGATTTCCCCCGAACTTGAGATAATACATATACGGTGACGGATTGATCGACCTGAGCGCGCGGTATACCATAAAAGCGTCCGCTTCCGTTTTTCTCTGAAACCTCTGTGACAACACGACCTGTATAATATCTCCGGATCTGATATATTCTTTAGCGGTTTCTACGCATTTAGAGAATTCTTCTTTGGTAAAATTAGATCCCACTTCTTCGGAATTCATTACCTTACCGTTTATTTCATCCTGTTTTATCTCAATATTTTTCAGTCTATTCAATAAATAATCAACTTTTTTGCATCCTCTGTCATATGCTTCAGCCGGATCATCCATCACAATGACGTTAGAGACAACTTTTATCTTGTGATCCACATGATCTAATATCAAAATAGCGTCCGTGAGAACAAGCTGTGTATCCGGAAAATTAAATTCATCCGGGTTGCTATCCGGAAGGTCCTCAAAAAAACGGACCATATCATACCCGATATAGCCGAGGAGCCCCCCACAAAACCTGGGCAGACCCTTAACAGCTACAAAAGTGAATTTTTCCAGGATCTTTTTGATCTCACTGATCGGATCTTCTTCTGTCGTAAAAGTCTCCACATCATCGCCGCGCGTGATCTTTATCTCTTTACCTTTGCTCTCAAAGACAAGGGCCGGGTCAGTGCCCAAAAAGGAATACCTGCCTATATGCTCTCCTTTTTCGACCGACTCGAGAAGATAAGAAAACTTGCCTTCGTCGATCTTTCTAAAAGCAGAGAGAGGCGTATCAAAATCCGCCACCATTTCTTTATAGACCGGGATAACATTCCCCTCTCTAGCTATTTTTAAAAATTCTTCCTTCGCCGGATAATACATACGTTTAATATACTTCCTTCGGGTCAAAAACACGTTCGCTTTCGACTACTTCCTCGCCTTTGTCGTTTATCTTCTTAAAATAACAGCTAAAATATCCTTCATGGCAAGCGGCTCTTTCCTGTTCCACCTTAAAAAGCACAGAATTATCTGCGCAATCGATAGATACTTCTTTTACCGTTTGCACGCAACCTGAAGTTTCGCCCTTTATCATAACGCGGCCTTTGGATCTGCGAAACACATATATCTTTTTCTCTTCGAGCGTTTTCTTCAGAGCTTCGGCGTTCATATAACACAACGTAAGAACTTCACCTGACTTCACGTCCTGTATTATCGCCGGGATAAGCCCCTTCTCGTCAAAATTCAATTTATCGACAAAACTCATATTGTCTCCTTTGTTTCTAGGTCCTTAGACTCATACAAAACGCTGTTTTTTTCAATCAGACCGTGTCATAATGCAGGGGCTTGACCCATCAAGCCCGTTATATCGGGTTCGATAAATCGAACCCCTACAATATATTGTATGCGGCCATCCGCAAAACGAATTATGACACAGCCCGAATGACAAAAGTTCCATTTTGCGGGATCCTATCTAGATCCTGACCGCTACCCCCTCGCGAACCAAATATTCTTTTACTTCTCGCACAGTGAATTCTTTGAAATGGAAAACAGAAGCGGCTAATGCCGCGTCCGCCATGCCCTCCGTAAGAGCTTCTTTAAAATGCCGGAGAGTTCCGCATCCCCCTGAAGCTATTATCGGTATATTCACCGCCTTACTTATCGCGCTTGTAAGCTCTATATCGTATCCGTTTTTTGTTCCGTCACAGTCCATGCTCGTAAGCAGTATCTCACCGGCGCCAAGACTTTCAACCTGACGGACCCACTCGACGGCATCGATACCCGTTGCCTCTCGGCCGCCTCTTATATACACTTCCCATGAGCCCGTATCTCGTCTTTTAGCGTCGACGGCGACAACGGTACACTGCGCTCCGAACTTCCGACTCGCTTCACGAACCAACTCAGGCCGCTTGACCGCGGACGTATTCATCGAAACTTTATCGCATCCGGCATTTAACAGTTCTCTTATATCGTCATTGGACGATATCCCGCCGCCGACCGTAAACGGCATAAAAACCTGTTCGGCCACACGGCTCACGACATCAACCATAGTTTTACGATTTTCGTGGCTGGCGGTAATGTCCAGAAACACCAACTCATCCGCGCCGGCTTCATCGTAAACTTTCGCGTTCTCTACCGGGTCCCCCGCGTCACGCAGGTTAAGAAAATTCACTCCCTTTACAACGCGCCCTTCTTTAACATCAAGACACGGAATTATCCGTTTTGCCAGCATCTATAGCCTCTTTCAGATCTATTGTACCTTCGTAAAGCGCGCGGCCGACAATGGCGCCGCTTAATCCCAGATGTTCCAGTTTCTTAAGTCCTTTTATATGATCTACCGTCTTAACCCCTCCGGCGGAAATAACTTTAACATCAACCTCTTTGAGGACAGATTCAAGTGCTTCTATATTCGGGCCGCTCAGTGTGCCATCGCTTTTTATATCGGTATAGATTACCTCCCTCGCCCCGAAAGAGTAGAACCAGGAGAGAACCGTGGGAACATCTATATCAACTTCCTTCTTCCAGCCCCGGACACTCGGACGGAAATCTTTTACGTCTATGCTGAATATCACCTTATCATTAAAATTTTTCATGCATTCTTTCGCGAAACTGATATCTTCAAAAGCGCGAGATCCGACAATAACTCTGTACACACCTTTGTCCAGCGCCCTTTGGATCGCCTCTTTATTTCGATAACCTCCGCCAACCTCAACAGGAACCTTTACGTTTTTCACGATCTCCTCGACTATCGCAAGATTAACGGGCGCGCCATCTTTCGCGCCATCCAGATCTACCACATGGAGCAATTCCGCCCCCATAGATTCCCATTTTATCGCGGCTTCAACAGGTAAAATATCATAACTTAATTTGCGATGATACTGCCCCTGTTCCAATCGCACGGTCTTACCACCTATCAGATCAATTGCGGGTAGGATTTTCATAATTTTAAAAAGTTCTCCAATACTTTTAAACCGTTTTTCTGTGACCTCTCAGGATGGAACTGAACGGCATAAACATTATCTTTCCATAGAGCCGACGTATACGTAACGCTATACTCCGTCTCACCGGCCGTAAGTTCTTCTTCAGGGGTATCACAATAGTATGAATGCACAAAATAAAAATAGCTCTCGTCGTCGAGCCCCGCGAATATCGGACACTCTTTTTTCTTCACATTTACGGTGTTCCACCCTATCTGCGGAACTTTCATCCCATCAGCGGCGGGAAATAATTTTACGTCTCCCGAAACAAGCCCCAGGCAATCACAGCCTCCCGCCTCTTCGCTTCGCTCAAAAAGAAGCTGAAGCCCCAGGCATATGCCCAAAAAGGGTTTACCGCTTTTTATCCCGTCTTTCAGCGGCTCCATTAAACCTCTTTCGGCCAAGCCCGCCATCGCGTCTTTAGAAGACCCGACACCCGGAAAAACTATTTTCGCGGCTGACTTCAGGCTCGAGGCGTCTTCACATACTTTTACTTCCTCGCCCAAATGCACAAAAGCGTTATAAACACTCTTTAGATTTCCCGAACCATAGTCTATGATCGCGATCATAAAATGCCTTTACTCGAAGGTACTTCTCCCACTCTACGCGCGTCTATACGCGTCGCGAGATCAAGCGCTATACCCAGGGCCTTAAAAACCGCCTCAAGATAATGATGCATATCGCCTTCTCCGGATATCTCGATGTGCAGGTTTATGCCCAGCTTTTTCGAGAAGCTATCCAGAAGATCCTTGGCAAAATGCATAGAGTAACCTTCATCATCGCTTATCGCCCCGGCATGCTCCCCGCGTCTTTCCTCAAAACTGAACGCGGCGCGATTCGACAGGTCTACCGCGACTCTGGCCTTTGCCATGTCCATCGGAACGTCCGCTGAAGCTGTCCTCACAATGCCCCTGCAGTCGCCAAGAGCTTTTTTAAAAGCCTCGCCCAAAGCGATCCCTATATCTTCATTAAGGTGATGATTGTCTACCTCAGTGTCACCTGCCGCTGTAAGCTTTATATCGAAATATCCGTGATAAGAGAACAGCGTAAGCATATGATTCAGGAAACCTATTGGCGTATCAATTTTGCTCGCGCCGGTACCGTCTACGTCTAAAAGCGGTATTTCTATTTGCGTCTCTTTAGATTTTCGTTCATAAGAAGTTTTTCTAGCGCCTGTGTTCTCAGCTTTTTGCTTTTTCTTTCTGAATAATCCCATTGTTTCCTCCTTAGTAACTAACCACTGGACTCAGGTAAAACGCTGTTTTTTTTAGCCAGACTGTGTCATAATGTAGGGGCTTGACTCATCAAGCCCGTTATATCGGGTTCGATAAATCGAACCCCTACTGGTTTATTCACATCTCACTTTTATAGATTCCCAGTGTTGTTGCAATTGCTCAAGTTCCGTAAGTTCTTTTACCCAGCCAGCTGACGCGCAAAGCGCTTTTTTAGAATACGATATCGTATGGGAACTTTTAATAAAACTCCTGAGATTAAGCCCCGAATAAAAACTGGCCGTGCCGCCGGTCGGAAGTACGTGGCTCGGTCCTGCGATATAATCGCCAACGGCGACCGGTGTATACTGTCCCAAAAATACGGCTCCCGCGTTAGTTATGTTCTTCAAGAGTCTGTTAGGTGACTTTACCATAAGCTGCAGATGTTCCGGCGCTATCATATTGGATATTTTAGCGGCCTCATCAAGATTCTTGACCTTTATCAAATACCCCCTGACATTCGTATCTTCTCGAAGAACATCATATACTTTCTTCGATGGCGTAACCAGAATAGAAAGCCCCTTATGATGTTCCGCCTGAGCCATAAGATCTTTCTTCAGATAATCAATATTAGCGTGATGATTTGCTATTATCAATACTTCGCTTGGCCCCGCCAGCATATCTATATCACAGTACCCAAAGACCTGACGCTTAGCTTCGGTTACGTATTCATTCCCCGGCCCGACGATCTTCTTGACCTTGGGTATTGTTTTTGTGCCAAAAGCCAACGCGGCGATAGCCTGGGCTCCCCCGACTTTATAGATCTCATCAACCTTTAAAAGATTTGCCACTACCAGTATGTGCGGATCGATACTGCCGTATTTGTTTGGTGGAGACACCATCACAACTTTATTTACCCCCGCGAGCTTAGCCGGCAAAACCGTCATATACACACTGGAAACAAGAGGAACCGTGCCGGAAGGAACATATACGCCCACATTCTCTATCGGAGTGAACTTCTCGCCCAGCTCTATCCCGGGCTCATGCTTTATCCTCCATGATTTAGGAGCCTGTTTTGTATAGAACTTGTTTATGTTCTTTATGACCGCCTTGAGCGTATTCACTATCTCGGGTTTAATATCCTGATAAGCCCCGCTGATCTCGGCCTCGCTTACACGCAGATCTTTTTTCTTAAGTTCTATTTTATCGAACTTTTTTGTGAATTTGATCAAAGCGTTATCGCCTTCAGTACGCACTTTGTCTATGATACCTGAGACCGTTTTCTGAAGACGTACCCTGCCATGATCGTCTCTGTCTATCAGGCGATCAAATGTTTTGCTTCCAACTTTAATACATCTCATTTTATCCCCTTTGCCTCAATAATATTTCTGGCTTCTTCCATCGCCTTCTCGAGACCTTCCGGTTTTTTCCCGCCGGCCTGCGCGAACGAAGGTTTACCGCCGCCGCCGCCGCCGATCATTCCGGCTATACCGTTGATCACTTCCCGCGCGTCAATACCTTTGTCGATAAGATCCGGTGTAACAACACATATAACGAACGTCTTGTCTTTATCTCCTCCGCCGAGCAATATGACACCGGAAGTGATTTTCTTCTCAAGATATCCTGACGCTTTTTTCAGCACACCCGCGCCCACACCTTCCAAAACTTCCGAAATAAAATTAACCCCGCCTAACACCACAGGAGACGCGGCGGCTTTATCCAGCTTTATAGTCGTCCGGGTAAAAACATCAGTTTCCTTTTGCTTCCGCTGTTTCTTGTTTGTTTTTTCCAATCTCTCGCGTTCTTTCAAAAGCGCCGGTTTGATCTTTTCCTCAAAATAAGACATAACATTCTTGTCTATCTCGATCTTCCCGGAAATGATCTTATCGATATATTGCTCGACCTTCGCGTCTAAGACAAGGTTTTCTTTCCCGCTCAAGGCTTTACACTCATTCAAAAGAACGAGGATAGTTTCTTTAACCCATTCTTTCGCGCGCGCGGATGTAAGCGCTTCTATTCTTCTTATGCCGCTGGCGACTGAACTTTCGCTCACTATTTTCACTATTTCTATATCCCCGGTATTGTTCACATGCGTTCCGCCGCAAAATTCTTTCGATCGATCCCGTATTTTTACAACTCGAACAGTATCACCGTATTTTTCGCCAAAAAATGAAAGAGCTCCTTCTTCTTGCGCCTCTTTAATGGTCTTGGTCTCGCATACAACATCAATACCCTCTATTATCCAATCGTTAACCAGACTTTCGATCTTTACAAGCTCTCGATCGGAAAGTTTTTTCATATGGGTAAAGTCAAACCTGAGCCGCTTATCATCAACAAAAGAACCCGATTGCTTTACATGTTCGCCCAGCACTCCCCTGAGAGCGGCCTGCAACAAATGAGTAGCTGTATGGTTCTTCTTTGTTCTATTCTTTTTCTCAATATCCACCTCAAGTGTCACAGCCTCCCGGAGTTTAAAACTTCCCCTTTTCACCTCGACATAAAACACTTTTCTACCGTCAACTGCGAACGTATTTATTATCTCAAGTATCCCCCCGTCTTTGATCAGGCTTCCGGTATCTCCTACCTGTCCTCCGGACTCAGCATAAAATTCACTACTCTGAGGTGAAGTTATTATCTCCGCGTGCTCTCCTTCTGTGATCTCGCTTGAGACTTTATCTCCCTTCAATATGAATTCCAGCTTGACCTCAAGCGGCAGATCTTCCGAATAATCGGGCCTGGGGGCATCATCGAACCGGCTCGGCCGAAAAATAAAATCATTAGCTATATCGCTACCCTTGCGCGACTGCTCTTTCCTCCCGGCCATAAGCTCTTTAAATTTATCCAGTTCCAGAGAAATGCCCCTTTTTTCCGCTTCTTCAGTTATAACATCCAACGGCAAACCATAAGTATCGACTAGTTTAAATATCTGATCCCCTTTTAGGAGCTTTGACGAGGATATCATATCTTCCATAACAGGCATCGCGGCGTTTAGCGTATCAGCGAACCTTTTTTCTTCTTCTTTCACTATCGCGCTTACATGTTCCCGTTTTTCCTCCAGCTCCGGATAAACGCTCATCATCAGTTCCACAACTTTCGGAACGAGATTACATAAGAACGGTTCTTCCGCGCGGCTTCGGGAATAAGCTCTTCTGATAAGTTTTCTGACCACATACCCCTGTTTCTCGTTTGATGGAGAAACCCCATCGGTTATAGTGAAAACCGCCGAACGTATGTGATCTGCTATAAGACATATGTCGGAGAACCCCAGGTCGCGGGTCAACTCTTTTTTTATGGCTTCTCGTATCGGCAAAAAAAGATCCGTATCAAAATTCGTCCTCACATCCTGCATTACCGAGACCATACGTTCAAGCCCCATTCCGGTATCAATATTTTTATTGGGCAAGGGCTCCAAATTACCGTCCGGTTTTCTCTCAAATTCGGTAAACACCAGATTCCATACTTCAACGAATCTCCCGCAATCACATTCGGGCCCGCACCCTTCGTTGCCACAGCCCACGTCTTTACCCCAATCATAAAATATTTCCGAACACGGCCCACATGGCCCGTTAGGTCCTTTTGCCGGAGCGTCCCCCGGCCAGAAATTATCTTTCGGCCCAAGTTTTACTATTCTGTCGGTATGGACCTTAATATCGTTAAGCCAAATGTCATACGATTCCTCATCATCTTTATAAACAGATATCCACAGCCGCTCGGGAGCAACAGACATAGCTTTCGTCATAAATTCCCAAGCCCAGGCTATAGCTTCTTTCTTAAAATAGTCGCCAAACGAAAAATTGCCCAACATCTCGAAAAAAGTATGATGCCGCGGCGTCTTACCCACATTCTCAAGATCCCCCGTACGTAAACATTTCTGACTTGAAACCGCGCGCTTGTAAGTAATGTTCTTGCCCATAAACTGTTCTTTAAACTGGTTCATACCGGCACCGGTGAACAATAGCGTCGGATCATCGCGGGGCACCAATAGATCGCTCTCGACGATCGTATGGCCTTTATCCTTAAAAAACGCAAGAAACTTTTCTCTTATCTCGTTTGAATCCATAGTTAGTTTTGAGTTATGAGTATACTGCCGATCCTCTGACTCTGTCATTGCGAGTACGCCGAAGGCGGACGAAGCAATCTCTTTCTAGTTTATAGTTAGTAGTAGGCGGAGCCTGAACCCCGCCTACTACTAAAAATCATCGTCTCCACAAGAGGACTAATTATGTGGTACTTAACGCTTTTTTAACTTCACTCTCTATTTTGTTCAATATCTTGGGGTTTTCCCTGAGAAACATACGGGCATTCTCTTTGCCCTGCCCGATCTTCTCTTCACCATAAGAAAGCCATGTGCCGCTTTTCTTTATTACCCCGACTTCTTCGCCCATATCTATAACGGATGAGGCTCTGGAGATCCCCTCATCAAACATAATATCGAACTCCGCCTGCCTGAACGGAGGGGCAAGTTTGTTCTTCACTACCTTGGACCTGACACGGTTCCCTACCGCTTTATCACCTTTTTTTAGTGTAGCTATACGCCTTAAGTCAATCCGTACAGATGAATAGAATTTAAGCGCGTTACCGCCGGTAGTGGTTTCGGGGTTGCCAAACATAACACCGATCTTCATCCTGATCTGGTTGATAAAAATAACACATGTTTTTGATCTGCTTATCACAGCGGTAAGTTTCCTGAGAGCCTGACTCATAAGACGCGCCTGAAGACCTACGTGAGAAGCTCCCATTTCACCTTCTATTTCCTTTCTGGGAGTAAGCGCCGCGACTGAGTCTATTACAACAACATCCACCGCGTTACTCCTTACCAGGGTCTCAGCTATCTCCAGTGCCTGTTCCCCGCTATCAGGTTGAGATATCAGAAGTTTATCCAAATTGACGCCTATCAATTTCGCGTAACTCGGATCAAACGCGTGCTCAGCGTCTATAAAAGCTGTTTCACCGCCGGTTTTCTGAGCATTGGCCAGAATGCTTAGAGTAAGTGTGGTTTTCCCGCTGGATTCAGGACCATATATCTCAACAACCCTGCCTCGGGGAACCCCACCGACCCCCAGTGCAAAATCCAGGCCGAGAGATCCGGTAGAAATTGTCTCAACCTGCACTCTATAGTCTTTACCCATCTTCATTATGGCTCCATCACCAAAATCTTTTTGTATTTTGCTAAGAGCCAATTCAAGGGCTTTTTGTTTCCCCGTCGACTCTGTGCCGGCTTTTTTCTCCGGACTCTCAAGTATGCTCTTCTTTGTCATAATACCCTCCGCTTATGTTATATATCGTATTTATTTACGCTCTATTATACAAACAAGGTCTCTTTTTTGCAAAGGTTAATTGTCAGGCGCGTAAAAAACCTGCCCCCTCACTAGTATAAGACACTTTTTTGGACCAAATACATTCAAAAATCGTAAAAATACCACAAAATGAGGGTTAGTGTGTTTCTACCAGGGTCCAGCCCTGTGCGAAACACCCCAACCCTCATTTCAACTTACCTCTCAACTTACCTCGGTATATGCTATTGAAATTATTTGACCAGGTAGATACAAACAAAGGAAGTTGTATTCCGCACCTTTGTGCGTGTAGGGACTTAGAAATATTTGCCGGGTCCGAAAACAAGGAAAAAAGGCGTTAAGAATTTTAGTGGGAAAAGGAATTTCAGTTCACCTGAACGAAAAAGTACGAAGTGAGGTGTATTCAGCGCCCTCTTTGGTAATGGTGGATTTGTAGAGAACTATGTTTGAGATATGGCTGGGAATGGGTTTAACCTCGAGCGAACCTGCTAATTCTTTCAGTTTATTCTTATTCTTCGCGTTCTTTACCCTCCCGATCGTAAGATGAGGGCGAAATTCGCGTGTTTCTTTTTCGAACCCTTCGAGAACAAGAGCATCTTCCACTTTGCGGGCTATATCTTTTATCGCACGAGACCCCTCTCCGATACCTACCCAGACTACACTGGGACGGCTCCATGAGGGAAACACTCCTATGTTTTCAAGCACGATGTCAAAAGGTGAAAATGTAGACGCTATTTCTTCTAACTTCTTCGCGATAGGATCAATTTTGTCTTCTGTAATATTTCCAGGAAATTTAAGCGTAAGATGGATCGACGCAGGACGAACCCATTTCACGTTCGCTTCGGAAGGCTTTAATTCATCAACAATCCTGGCAAGCTCTTGTTGTGTCTCTTTTGAAAGGTCAAGCGCTATGAAAGTTCGTATTGTATTCATGTATTGTTATATATTCTCCGTAACAAATTTCAGAGCCGCTTCGGTGAATTTTGATTTTACGGTTTTACGGTCGCCCTTATAAAGCACTTTTTTTGACTTCTGTTTACCTTTGACCGAAAAACCTATATACGCTAAACCTACCGGTTTCAGCTCACTTCCACCGGTGGGCCCGGCGATACCTGTGATCGATACGGCAAAGTCCGTATTTAAAAGATTCCTTGCGCCTTTAGCCATCGCTTCGGCGACCAGGCGACTTACAGCACCATGTTTTTTTATTAAGTGGGTAGATACGCCCAAAATAGATACCTTGATCTCATTGGAATAAGCTATAACTCCACCGGTGAAATAATCAGAGCTACCTGAGACGTCGGTTATCCGACTGGAAATAAGTCCGCCTGTACATGATTCGGCGGCAGCTAAAGTTTTCTTTTTCCTTTTTAGAATTTTGGTAAGTTTTTCTTCGAATGGAATGCTTTTCATGTAGAGTATTATACTACTTATGCCTGCTTGAGAAAAGCCCTTAGTCTTCCCAACATCTCTACGTGTTTATCTACATCTAATCTTTCAGCGTCAGGGATTAGCTTTATGACCATCTCCTTTACATCCCGGCTAAAGAGATCTTTCCAATAACGCTCATTTAGATCCGCACCATCAAGACTATCCGCATAGACAACATTTGGTATATACCGATAATATTCACGAAGTGTCGCCTCATCCCAATCTTTGAACCTGGTGGCCATATATTTGCCGATCGCGAAACATGTAACCTCTAACACCGGCAAATACGCCGTTTCCGGGAATTTACCGTTCGCGTCATCGAGAGCCACAACAACAGATCTTCCTTCTAACGCGCTATAATGACGCAAATTCCCTTTTGTCGTCACGACAATGAAATTCTCATCTTTCACTTTACCTTTTTTAGCCAAATACTCCGAGGGCTTCCCCTGTCTTATTTCAACTTCCTCAGAAAATCGCTTGATCTCTTTATTGTTCATTTTCACACCCGTGAACTGATCAATGATCCCTCCCATCGCTTTCTTAAGCTTTTTACCTGTTAGGCTGGCTAAGTCTTCATCTAAATATATAATCACTTTTTCCTTATCTTCTTCTTTTGCCTTAGCTTTGTTGGCTCTCTCAATATCTCCTGAGGCCTTCATCATATCCTGAGCTATCCTGGGAATAACTTTTTCCGCGTTTTTCTCAATTTTTTTGATAGCCTCATCCAAATCTACTTCATCATACTTCATCACCTTATACGACCTTACCTTAAGGGAATCATCCCAGTGTCTATATATCCATTCACGTAAAATCCATAGAGCCTTCTTTGTGTTCTCCGTATTCGGATCCTGCATGAGTAAATTGCCGTAGATACTGGCAAAACTTACGGCATTAGTGCCAACTGCGCCATGATTGATCGATACTATTCTTCTTAGATCTTTACGTCCTACATCCCCAGTCTTCAAGATATCAAAACATTCCAGAAACTTATCCGCGAGAACATCCACAGTTAATGACGAAATTCTGTCTACAAATTCTTCCTCCCAAGACTCTTTAATTAATCTCGTCCATTTTTCAGGATGAGAAGCTTCGTTGAGTATAGCCTTGAATAACCTGTCATGCATTGCCTGCTCTTCGTCATAAGCCTTCATACGCCTTCGCTTCTCTCCCACCGGATCTTTAGAAGGTTTTGTACCTTGCTTTACGCTTCCGTCTATAATTTCTTTCTGTATTTTTCTGGCTGGAGCCTTATCTTCACTTAAATAATCTTTCCACATTTTTTTCCAATACACGTCAAGCTTAGCAATACGCATATTCTTCCTGCCCATAAAGTTCTTGCTGTAATATGTCCCTTCTAATTCCGTGCCGTTGAGATCGGTCACCCTGACAACTTCACCATATTTGACGTATACAATACATTCTTCTCCGCCATTATCAGGGAATGTCGCTCGCGGCATATTCCCGGTTCTCCCTACCCTGCCACCAATCTCAAGGTCTCCGTCACGAGCAAGCTTAACTTTTTTTATTACATGATCTCTTAATTCACCGAAATCCGGAGCTCCATATGCTTCCCAGAAACTATCGACAAGCTTTTCTTTATTGCCTCTTTTGACTTCGTATACAAGTGAGAGTATAAATGGTTTTTCGATCTTTGTTCCCGCTTTATCAAATATCCGTACCTCCGTTACAACGCCATCCACAACATCGAATTCAACCTTACGATTCTTGTATTGCGTAAAACCAGCCCAATATTTTCCCCCGAATTTCAAGTATCCGTTCTCAGTAAGATTGAATTCTTTTACCGTGGCTTTTTTCAGAGCCTTTCTTTTTTCCACCGAATAGCTTCCGAGAAAAGAGTCCGCAAGCTTTCCATTGCCGTCATAAATAAGGGAAAATTTTATAGGTTTGCCGACCACTTTCCTCGTCTTAATATTCTTAACAAAATTAGCCCTTATCGGAATGTCACGTTCGATCTCTACTTCTATCGGTCTATTTTTGTTCTCCCGGCCGAATCTACCCAAAGAAACAGTGCCCGCTTTGACGTTACCGCTTTCCTTCGTTTTAAGCCGGGTAATTGTTCCTGTAAGTTTTTTGAAATCCTTTTCAAATATCTGATCATTAAAAGAACAGATAAGAACGCCCTTATTGTCATAGACTAATTTGAAAATAACCTCGTCTACGACTTGGCCTTGATCATCTAGGATCCTTACCCTGTCTATGTGCCAATGATCCGCATCCGAGCTGCGGATCAGATCAACTTCGACTTCCGCCGACGGCAAACTATGAAAATATGGCGTTGGATCTTTTAGGAGCTGTAGATACAACCCTCCGGATAAGTTCAATCGGAACTTTTTTAAAGTAATTTTAGTTAAACCCGCGTTGGTTAACTTTCGCAATCTCGGTTTACTCATATTATGATAAAAAGAATCTACCAGCTTATTACCGGAGCCATGGATCATAACAAAATCAGCACGTTTAATTAAATGCCCATATTCGTCGAGTATTTTCACAAACTCTATCTTCCCGGACTTGACCTTTATCTCCGTTTTGCACATGGCGTAATATCCGCCAAATTTTGCCGTTCTGCCGCCAAGCCCCAGGACACCATCTGAATTGAGTCTATGCCCCTTTATAACGCAATCACCTAATTCGCTGAATTCTTTACTTGGGATCTTAAAATTAAACTTTCTTCGTAATGTTTTACCGTCAGCTTCATATATTTGTCCCATCTGCCTAAAATCTATTACTTTGTCCTCTTTGTCTAGTATCCATATGCGATACAAATCTCCATTTTTAAAGCTACAAGCCACTTCCTTGTCGGGGTGCGCGGTTATCCGTATAAGCGGAGTTTTTTTGCCCTTACATCGCAACTCTACTGACGAATTAAGTTTATTCCCCGGAAACACGGTATTCTCATCATAGTTCTTCAATTCATCAAAATCAAAATTCGACAATACGGCCGTAACTTTTTCAGCCTTTTCGAGATCAAGAAGATACAATCTTTCATCGCGTATTTTTTCATACACTTCCTTCTGACCGACAGTTAATATTATCTCCGGATGCCTGTCCAATATTTTGTATACCCGGAGTGAATATTCAGCCAACACATTATGTTCTCGCTCTATATCTGCCTTCTTAAGCCACTCTAAAAGAAGCAGATAGCTGAAAAAGGTTTTTTCGTATCTAGTTATCGCAGCTATCTCATTTTTTGTCCGGGGATCCTCGCCGATACCCTTTCTTTCCAGTATTAAAGATCTTGCCAACTCATAGTTATTCTCGTTTATCATCCGGTTGATATAAAAATGGTGGAACGGGCTTAAAAAGCCGCCTTCGGGAACAAATTTGTGAGATCGCGATGCCGCTACGCGGTGGGAAAGGCCCAGAACATTTTCGGTGAATTCGTGGTCTATGATCTCAGCCAGGGCAAGTTTATTGTTTTTTAGATGCTCTTCAAAATACTTCTTCGTTACGTATATCTTCAGCATCCCTTCGGTCTTATCGTATTCCACATGCGCATAGATAAGATCAGATGCTTTTTCAGCGCCTCTGAATCGGGGGATACCTAACTGATCACCCGGGCTATCTACTGTATACAGGCTTATTTTAGCAGGATCGATCTTCGCGCCTTTGAGCGGCGGCGCGTGCTTCATGACGTACCCGGCCGCTTCAGAGATATTGGCGTCTTTTCTTTCTTTCGCTTTGGTGATCAGACTCTCGATATGTTCATGATCTACACGGTCATCCTCGTCCAACGACAGCGTCCCGGGACCTTTCATGGTTTTATTTATATTTTTCTTCGTAAGCCTCCGTTTATTTGTGTATCGATTTTCCGGTTTATACTTTTTGAGGCTTATTTTTATGCTCTCTATTGTTTCGTTATCAGTTCTCACGATCTTTTTTATGGTTTCAGGATTATCTCTTATGAAAGACTCCTGAAATGACTGCGCCGCTATTGTATCTCGCATCGCGACAGAACGACTTGCGTCACCTATCACGACCGTCTCAATTCCTTCCTGTTTTAGATAATCAAAGAAAACATCCCTTAAAACACCTCCTCCTCCTTTTATCCTGCTATGAACATCTACGTAAGTAGTTCCATCCCATGATGTTTTTTCTTTCGGAGATAAAATAAACCTTTGGATCGCTATAGGCATGGCTCCGTCAAACGCGATCATTGCGTCGCTATATTCGCCTTTACGCGTTTTTTTCCACTGCGCATCACATCTTTTTCTTAAATCACTTAGCCCCCTTGGAGTTTCGATGGAGAATTCAAGATGCATATTTCTTACCAATTCATATAGATCGTTGGTTTTATACTTCACAGGAAGTTCACTATATAAACAAAACTTCAGGCGTTGCGGCAAAGATCTTTCTTTAAGCCTTAGAGCTATGGCAACTAATAGCTCTCGGATCGGCCTGAGTTTTTCCTTGCTCCAGAAACGCTTATCAAATTTTCGAGCCATCCAATCATCTATATGCTTGTCTTTGCTCATTTTAATGTCGCGCTTATATGAACGCGGTTCGACTAAAGCGCAAAATTCATCAACACTTGAAAAAATATCTATCTTTTTCCACAAGGCGGGGTTTACAGCTTTAAGCAACTCTTTCTGGTCCTGCCTGTGGTTTATAATAATAGCCAGCACAACTTCTGGCGATAATTTTATACCCGCCTCTTTTAAAACAATAAATCCATCCAAGCTATGATCATGAATTCGAACTTTATCATCTTCTGACATCGCATCTTTTATATGCTTACTATAGTGAAGTTCAAGTTTCCCTTGCTCAAGAGCCTTGCCTACATCATGAGCAATAGCCAAAATACGAAAAAGAGCAACTTCTTCGTTGGAATATCCACCTATTCGAGCGATCTTTTCCGCAAGATCAGCGGTCCTTAATGTGTGATCTTTAAGAAACTCTATATACTCAATATCACCTTTTAAACGTGAACTTAAAAACAAGGAAAAAATGTTTTCCTCTAATTGTCGCAGCTTCGCGATATCCGGTTCGTCTTCTGATGTCACATCGGCTATAAGCTTCCAATCATGAAGATCATTTTTCCCGTTGCCATTATTCAGGTCGGAAAACTCTTCCATTTTCCCAAAAAGCAGCTTGATATTATCTATGTCAACGAACTTTTTATGACCCTTGAGAAAAAGATCGATAAATTGCGATTTTGCCGGATTTCCGATCACTGACAATCTCAGATCCAACTCCCTCTTCGCAAACTCTATTTGCTTTTTTATTCCATTCTTCGCCAGTTGACCTGCTACTTTTACGACAAAAGAAGAAATAATGTCGTTGAATTTTGATCCGGCGGAACTTTCATATTTAAACTTATATTCCGCTTTTCCGGTGTTCTTATTTTCCCGTTTTTCGACAATGCCAAGCGCGACCAATATATCCGCCATTTTCCCTGTAGAATCCGCCGATAGCCCTGCCTCTAATACTCTACCTTTGGTTTTTTCTTGAAGATCTTCTCGTGTAACAAAAGTATTTCGGCGTCGCCGCTCGGATTTAAGAAGCGTAAATATGTCATAAAGCGCGCTTTTAACTGCTTCGTTAAAATAAACGGTGCAACTTACACGCATGCCCTTTTTAACAGGACTGTTTTTTGTGAATTCAAAAACAGGTTTTTTGGTGCCCTTCTCACGCTGCCAGGTTTTGCCTAACGCTTCAATAGTAACTTCATCCCCGTTAACCAAAAAAGTCTTTGGCCTCATACGTTCGGCATTAATAAAACGGCCGGTTATTTCTCTATTAAAATCCTTATTACTCTTTACTTCTGAAAAATCGCGGCATGCGATCTTAACAATAATTTCCGCCATTGATCTTTTTATCACCTTCACACCTAATGCGCCTTTTCCCCCTTTGTACAATATGTTTTTGGTTAGATTCGAGATAAGCGCATTAACCGCGAAAAGCTTATCTACATCACTCGTTTCGCTCAACCCATCTTTCGCAAGTATACCCCCCACAAAATTAACAACATCGGTTACTTGATCGGCAAAATCTTGTTCCTTTCTCTCAGCGGCATCTATAAGAACCGTATGATATCCTTGTTTTTCCAGTTCCGAACAAAGCGCAATATTTTCAGGCACAGGAAGAGACTCAGGTTTTTTCCTTATAAGTATTTGACGCGTAAGATATTTCCCGATCCTTGTGTCAATCACGTTATGCGTGAGTCGTAAACCTTCCATTCCTGAAAGATCTCCTCCAAAGATTCTATGATTAAAATACCTGAGCTTATACTCTCCCATATCTATAATCGCTGAATATTGTGATACATTTAATTTTATCTCCGCGGGAAGAGCTTCCTTAACTTTTGAAGATATGTTTTTGGAGTTTTTTATTCTGGTGATTCTCGTGTTAAGCTCTTCCGTTATTCTTGAAATTTCCCTCAACTCAGGTATGTCTTCAATTTTTTGAAGAAGGAAACCAAGATAGCCGGTAACTAAGAATAAAACAGAATCTTCCCTGTCTGGTCTAGTAAATAGTGTTTCGATCTGCAGTGTATTTGAGGTAATAATGTCCGGATTAGCCCAACAGACGGACTGACCGAGCATGGAGGTGCTCAGCAGCAAAGAAATAATTGTAGTTACAATACGGCTGAATATGTTTCTCATGGTAAACTTTTTTTTAAATTAACAATAAGTATCAATATTATAGCATGTTTTCACCTTGGGTCTATTATTTTCTTTCTAACTTTTTATTGCCTAACACCTCTTGGGTAATTAGTAATAGTTCAGTTCTCCGCAGAGAATTATCCCAACATATGTCATTCTGAGCGAGGGAACGAAGTGACTGAGTCGAAGAATCTGCTGTACCATCGGATTATTTTTAAGGAGGAGCAGCTAAAATTTCAGCAAATGGGTTTTTCCCGGCAGGCAGCAATAGATCTTTAATTGTCTCGATGGGGTCCTTTCTATTTAATTTCGCTGTTTGCAGAATGCTCGTCACAACATCATGGACTTTAGCGCCT
>JAJRVD010000013.1 GCA_024277375.1 Candidatus Omnitrophota bacterium
CTACATTATTTTGTTCGCCCCTACATTATACTTCATTTGGGTATTCGTGAACTGATCTTTATGTAGGGGTTCGATTTATCGAACCCGGTATATTTGTTTCGGGCTTGATAAATCAAGCCCCTACATTATTTTGTTCGCTCCTACACTATACTTCATTTGGGTATTCGTGAACTGATCTTTATGTAGGGGTTCGATTTATCGAACCCGGTATATTTGTTTCGGGCTTGATAAATCAAGCCCCTACATTATTTTGTTCGCCCCTACATTATTTTGTTCGCTCCTACATTATACTTCATTTGGGTATTCGTGAACTGATCTTTATGTAGGGGTTCGATTTATCGAACCCGGTATATTTTCAATCGGACAATAGTGGGTCAAACCCATAAATTTCTATCTAAACATCGATAGCCGACGGCTTCGGAGAGGTGATGTGGTTGAATTATTTCCGCGTTCTCCATGTCGGCTATAGTGCGGGAGATTTTAAGTATTTTGTCATAAGCTCTTGCGCTGATGCCAAGCTCGAGTATTGCCGTTTTCAGGAGTTCTTCCGCTTCTTCGGTGAGAGTACAGAACTTTTCAGTTTCCGTTGAGGCCATATACGCGTTATAGGACAGATATTCGGGTTTCCCTCCGAAGCGTTTTTTTTGAATGACGCGGCTCGTATTAACTCTTTTTTGATCTCTTCGGAAGATTCTCCGATCCGGCCGGCGGAAAGCTGTTCATAATTAAGCCGGGGTACTTCAAGATGTATATCTATTCTATCCAGAAGGGGCCCTGATATTTTCGATAAATACTTTTGTATCTGATACGAAGTGCATTGGCAGTTTTTTTGTGTATCGGTAAAATATCCGCATGGGCATGGATTCATTGCCGCTATCAAGAGAAAACGCGAAGGATAGGTATAAGAAGCTTGTGCTCTAACGATATTGATCTCACCGGACTCAAGCGGTTGGCGAAGAGTTTCCAGTACGTCTCTACGGAATTCCGGAAATTCATCTAAAAAAAGTACTCCGTTGTGGGCAAGGCTTATTTCTCCCGGGGAAGGAATAGATCCGCCCCCTGCCATAGCGGCATAGGATATGGTGTGGTGCGGTGAGCGGATGGGGCGTTTCTCCATAAGACCCAGTGTTTTAAGTTGTCCCGCTACGCTATAGATGTTGGTTACCTCAAGTGCCTCCTCGGATGAAAGTTCGGGAAGTAAAGTGTAAAATCTTTTCGCGAGCATGCTTTTACCGGATCCGGGAGGGCCTAGAAGCAGAATGTTGTGGCCCCCCGACGCGGCAACTTCAAGGCCGCGTTTCACGTATTCCTGACCTTTAACATCTTTGAAGTCGACAGTTTCCTGTGTGTCACTATGTGATCGCTTGGATGATATTTGAACGGCTTTGAGAGGTTTTATGTTTTTGATATGATCTATTGTTTGCGATAGAGAAGACGCTCCATAGACGGTCATCTCCTTTATGTTAGCGGCCTCCAGGGCATTCTTTTTAGGAAATATAAGTTGTTTATATTTTTCTCGGAGTGACATCGCTATTGGGAGCGCTCCCCGGAAAGATTTAAGTTTGCCGTTCAATGAAAGTTCTCCGCAAAGAAGTAAGGGATCGAGTAGTTCCTGGTCTATCGTACCGTTAGCGGATAGAATGCCGATCGCTATGGGAAGGTCGAACCCCGCTCCTTCTTTTTTTACAGTAGCGGGCGAGAGATTAACGGTAATTTTTTTGTTGGGGAAAATAAAACCCGAATTTTTTATGGCCGAGCGTATACGATCTCGACTTTCTCTTATTGCCGTATCAGGGAGACCTACTACGGAAAAACCGGGCAGGCCGTTTGATATGTCTACTTCCACGTCTATTGAGTGCGCGTTCATTCCGGCTATGCAGCCGGAGTTTACTTTAGCGAGCATAATTACCTCCTCTTAATATCCATTCGTTACAATTGCGTTTTTTATGTGTTCCAGTACTTCGAGTTTCCCGGAATGGTCAAGCTTAATGCCTATAACGTCAATGCGTACCCGGCAGCCGTCAAGGCCGTGTCTTTTCATGTAATATCGACAATTATTTAAGATGTGTTTTTGTTTTTTCTTTGTTATGGATAAGAGGGGTGGACCGAACGCGGTGGATATACGTGTTTTTACTTCTACGAAGATAAGACATTTTTTGTCTCGAGCTATAATGTCGATCTCTCCGAATGGGGTAGAAAGATTTTTATCTAAAATATACATTCCCCTGGCTTCTAAGAATTTTTTAGCTATATTTTCACCTCTTTTTCCCGTATATTGCCGCGTTTGGTCCATGAGTCCTCCTATTACGCTGTTTGCTTTTTCAGGTAACTTTCCATTATCAGTTCTTGCAGGCCTTCCTTCATTTCTTTGGAAATGGGATGGAACGTGTCATACCATTTGCCGTCCCTACCCTGTTCCCGGGGCATGCTTACGAAAAGCTCATCCGTGCCCTGTACGATTCGGAACCCTTTGACTAGAAAAGAGTCCAAAAGCAACAGATCGCAATAGGCTTTTGTTGATCCCTCTCCATTGAAGATGTGGATCCGTTCAACTTTGATAACAGGTTTCTCGTTCATAGTATCCTCCTATGTTTTGTTTTGGAGCATCCAATATACCCCTTCACTAGTAAGAGACACTTTTTAGAGACAAATACATTCAAAAAAATGAAAAAAAATTGATTTTGTGGAAAAAATAATAAAAATGGGCGATCAGATCGGGTGGTGAAATGTTAACCCCGAACCTACACAAACATACATAAACATGTATACGCCAATCCCGCGGATTTTAAATTGCGTTGACAGCCCAGAGCATAACATATATAATTGTGTGGTAAAATCAGCACCTTTATATATACTATACGGAGTAATATTATATCGTTTTGATCTGATGGGTATTGGAGATCAAACCCTCATAGTGGAGTCTCCTACAAACCGGATATTACTGTATTTGTTCGCGGCCGGAGGCCGCTCCTACGTTATTTTTGGAGACGGATCAAGTTGAACGGTATTATTTGTGCTCTTGGTGTGTAAGTGGAAAAATAAAACGGAAAGAGGCATTGCGATGGAAGAAAAAAATGAGATAATTGAACAGAGGTACAAGAACCTTGAGAAGCTCAAAGCGGCGGGGATAGACCCTTTTAAAGAAAGCTTTTCCGATATTGGAAGCATAAAGTCCATAAAAGATGATTATTCTTAAGGTAAAAAGGTCCGAATAGCCGGTCGTATTATGGCCAAGCGAGAACACGGCAAAAGCGCTTTTATGGACATCAAGGATTTTGATGGAAAAATGCAGGTGTATTTCAAGAAAGATGTTATAGGTGATGAGGCTTTTGAGATATTGAAGGGATTGGATATCGGTGATATCGTAGGCATAGCGGGCGAACTCTTTAAGACGCGTACTGAGGAAGAAACCGTAAAGGCGTCAGAATTTCGTGTGCTTTCCAAGTCACTCTTGCCTTTACCCGAGAAGTGGCATGGTCTTAAGGATGTTGAGACGAGATTTCGCCAAAGGTATGTGGATCTCATTGTTAACGATGAGGCTCGTGAGAAATTTAAGACTCGTATTAAGCTTATACAGCACGTAAGAGAAACACTTGACGCGAAGGGATTTCTGGAAGTAGAGACGCCAATGATGCACCCGATCGCGGGTGGCGCGGCGGGTAAACCTTTTAAAACACATCATGAAGCGCTTGATATGGAACTGTTCTTAAGGATAGCCCCTGAGATATATCTCAAAAAGCTTCTTGTCGGTGGGTTTGAGAAGGTGTATGAGATCAATCGCTCTTTTAGAAATGAAGGTATTTCTGTACGGCACAATCCTGAATTCACTATGATGGAGGTGTATGAGGCATATTCGGACTGTGAAGGGATGATGCGTCTTACCGAAGAACTTATTCGTACCGCGGCACAGAAACTGCTTGGTATTGAAAAATTTCAATACCAAGGCAAGGCCATAGATCTGACGACCTGGAAGCGGGTCTCGTTTGCCGAACTTATGGAGGATAATTTTGGGATTAAAGTTGGTGACCCGGCATCCGAGTGGGTTAAAAAGCTTAAAAAGAAGGGTATTGAGTTTGAAGGTGACAAGGTAAGTAAGACCCAGATAATCAACATAGTAGGCGAGTTGGTCGAACCCGAGGCTGAAACACATCCGGTGTTCGTTGTGGATATGTTCAAAGAGATAAGCCCTCTGGCGAAAGAGAAAAAGGATACTCCGGGCATTGTAGATAGATTTGAACTTTATATGGGCGGCATGGAAATAGCTAACGCGTACTCTGAACTTAATGACCCGATCGATCAACGCAGGCGTTTTGAAGAGCAGGCAAAAGCCGATCCGAACGCTATTGTTGATGAAGATTTTATAAGGGCTCTTGAATATGGGATGCCGCCGGCGGGCGGGCTTGGCATAGGGATGGATCGATTGAGCATGATCCTGACCGATTCGCCGAACATCCGGGAAGTAATATTTTTCCCGCAGATGAGAACGGAATAAAAAATAGCTGTAAGCTATAAGAAAAATAGATCCTTCGACTCGGCCCTTCGGGCCTCGCTCAGGATGACAAAAGTTACAACTTATAGCTTGAAACTAACGAGGCGGCAAGAGGCGCGACACAATAATGTGGATAGTATTTTTAAGTATCAAATATTTTTTCGCGAAACGAAAAGAAGGAATGATATCTCTTATTAGCGGTATCTCTGTTGTGGGGGTAGCGCTGGGGGTAGCTTCTCTAATTATAGTCATCTCCATTATGAATGGGTTTGACGGTGAGGTCCGTAAAAAAATAATCGGTACATACGCGCATTTAATGATCTTCCAGGACGGTGGGATGGAAGGATACCGGCAGGTAGCCGACCGGATCGAGGAGATGCCTGGAGTGAAAAACACTTCCGCGTTCGTGACAGGCCAGGTAGTTTTGAGAGCTAAAGATACAGTTACGGGTATTTTGTTGAAGGGTGTGGATCCGACGTCAGAATCTGAAGTAACCGATGTAATAGACTACATAGGCGGGACTGCCAGCGTCCTTAACGAAAAGACTATTGTTTTGGGAAGTGAACTGATGAGGCGTGAGGATATACTCGTTGGGGATACAGTGGAGTTGCTGATCCCATATTCAGTGATCGATATGGAAAAAGCCAAACTAAAGGTAATAGGCACCTTTACGTCGGGACGATATGATTATGACGCGAATTTAGCTATAGTGGGGTTAGATACGGCGCGTAATATGTTTCGAATGGGAGATAAGGTTAGCGGGATCGCTCTTAAGGTGGAAGATGAGATGCGGGTGGGTAAAATTAAAAGGCGCCTGCAAGATGAATTAGGGTATCCTTATACGGTCAAAAGCTGGATGGATCTTGATAGGAACCTCGTATCCGCGCTTGCCATGGAAAAGAAGATGATGTTCATAATACTCGCGCTTATTGTTATGGTAGCCTGTTTTAATATTTCGAGTTCGCTTATAATGATGGTGATGGAAAAAACCCGGGATATTGGTATTCTTAAGGCGATAGGGGCCAATTTTTATGGTGTGAGTTCCGTATTTTTTCTGGTAGGGTCTATGGTGGGAGTGCTAGGGGTAGCGGTCGGTGGTACGGCCGGGGTTTTTATCGCCACGCGGATAAACAAAATAGCCGATCTTATTGAACGACTGACGGGAGTGGCTGTTTTCCCGAACGATGTATATTATTTTTCAGAGATACCGGTTAATGTCAGCATGCCGGACGTATGTGTGATAATTTCTTTGGCTATGGCTCTGACGCTGGCCGCGGGTATATATCCGGCATGGAAAGCTTCACGGATGGATCCGGTTGAAGCGATCAGGTACGAATAGGCGACAAACAAACAATAGGGGACAGTCCACGCGCTCACTTCGTTCGCTTGGGACAGTTCCCTAACGCAACAAACTTATGATTATCGCGAAGAATGTTACAAAGACGTATAAGCAGGGAACTAAGACCATACATGCCGTGGAGAATGTAAACCTCCGTGTGACTAAGGGAGAACGCGTGTATATACATGGCCCGTCCGGCGCTGGAAAATCGACATTGCTTCATATCCTCGGCGGGTTAAGCGTGCCTTCTGATGGAAGTGTGGCGGTTGGCGAAAAAGATATCTACAACATGTCTGACCGACAGAGAAGTTTTTTGAGGAATAAACGTTTCGGTTTTATTTTTCAATTTTATCATCTTCTCCCCGAGCTGGACATTCTTGAGAATGTTATGTTACCCGCGATGATAGCCGGCGGGGAACGTCGCAAAAAGATAAGAGAACGCGCGGCACAGTTCTTGGAAGACGTCAATATGACGGATCGTCTGACGCATAAACCGTCGCAACTCTCGGGTGGGGAAGCGCAGAGAGTGGCAATAGCCAGGGCGCTTATTAATTCTCCGGAGATCTTGTTTTGTGATGAGCCCGCGGGGAATCTTGATTCGGCGATGGCTGAGGAAATATACGCGCTTATTAGGAATATCAGTGAAGCTAATAACATGAGTGTTGTTGTGATCTCGCATCAAGGGGTTAATGAGGGTTTCGCGAATACGGAATATGCTATGACGGATGGAATAATGGAGAAGACAGAAGTCAGAAGGCTGCAGATATAGAGATTGCTTTGTTGTAATTTGTGTTGCGGATGGTCGCATACAAAATATTGTAGGGGTTAGATTTATCGAACCCGATATAACGGGCTTGATGAATCAAGCCCCTGCATTGCGACGCAGTCGGAATGACAATACTTTCTGTCTATTGCGAGGGCACGAAGTGCCAGAAGCAATCTCTAATATGGAACACGGGTTACTGGTCAGGACAGGCGGGACAGTCCCCTGACGCGGCAAACACTAAACGAAAGGATGATAGATGGAATTGAAAATTTTTCTGGACGGACAGTTTGTAGATAAAAAAGACGCTAAAATATCCATATTTGATCATGGATTACTTTATGGTGACGGTGTGTTTGAGGGGATACGTTCATACAATAGACGGGTGTTTCGTCTGAAGGAACATATAAACAGATTATATGACGGTGCTGAGGCTATCAGACTCGAGATCCCGATCTCAAAACAAGCTTTTCAGGATAAGGTCATAGAGACTCTTAAGGAGAACAAGTTGGATGACGCGTATATACGTGTTGTTGTGACACGCGGAGTCGGGGATCTGGGGCTTGATCCGCGCAAATGCTCTTGTGCGACTATCTTTATTATTACCGATAGGATCGAGCTCTATCCGGAAGAACTTTATGAAAAGGGTCTGCCCATAACGGTAGCGAAAACACGGCGTAATCATCCGAGTTCTTTGAACCCCAGGATAAAATCGTTAAATTACCTTAATAATATCTTGGGAAAAATAGACGCTATAGACGCCGGAGTTGAAGAAGCTATTATGCTGTCTGTTGACGGTTATGTCGCCGAGTGTACGGGTGACAATATCTTTATAGTAGAGGATGGTGATGTTTTTACCCCGCCTTGTGATACGGGTTCGCTTGAAGGTATTACGCAGGACGCTGTTATAAGAATAGCCGAAGAAAAAGGAATGAATGTAGGGTTTAAGAAGATGAAGCTTGAAGATGTCCTCGGTGCCGATGAGTGTTTTTTGACGGGAACCGCCGCGGAGATCATACCGGTTGTACAAATAGACGATCAAGTAATTGGTACGGGTTTCCCGGGCGAGATCACAAAACAGCTCAGGCAGGATTTTAGCAAGTTGACAAAGACGGATGGAGTGGAGTACTAGAATGAAATGTAATATTTGTGAGATAAACGAAGCAACGGTACATCTTACGGAAGTCGTAAATGACGAAGTTACTAAGATGCATCTTTGCGAAGAGTGCGCCAAGTCTAAGAGCCAGGAAATGCAATCACATTTTGGTCTTTCGGACCTTCTTTCCGGGTTGGTAGATTTGGAGCCCATCGTGACGGAAGAAGAAATGGGAGCCGAGATAGGGCTAAAATGTCCCAATTGCGGCATGACGTATTATGATTTTCAATCCACCGGTAAACTGGGGTGCGGCAGGTGTTATGAGGCGTTCGAGCCAAACCTGAGTGAACTGTTGATAAAGATACATGGTTCTGACAAACATGTTGGTAAAATGCCGATAAAGGGAGAGAAAGTTCTCAAAGAACAGCAGGATTTTCAAAGATTAAAGAACGAATTAACTAAACTGATACGCGCGGAAGAGTTTGAAAAAGCCGCCTTATTGCGCGACCGAATAAAGGATTTGGCAGGGCAACTCAATGGTGAAGAGGGTGACGATGAAGATCAATGATTTTATAACAAAAGAAAGTGAATGGTTAAAGGGCGAGGGGCCCGAATCCAATATCGCGATATCCACGAGAGTACGCTTGGCAAGAAACATAAAGGGGCATCTATTTTTCAATAGGGCATCCGCCGAAGAGCGCGAAAAAACACTAAACACGGTTTTCGCGGCAATGAAAAAAAACAAATACCTCAATAAATCTCTTTTTCTGAAGATCAAAGATACCTCGCCCCTTGACAGACAATTTTTGGTTGAGCGGCATTTGATGAGTAAAGAGCATGCTCAGGATGTGGCGCAGAAAGGTCTGGTAGTGGAGGATAAGGAAATAGTAAGCGCTATGGTGAATGAAGAAGACCACCTCAGGCTTCAGGTGATGCAATCAGGGTTTAACGTTATGGAAGCCTGGAGGATAGTCGATGAAATAGATACGGGGCTCGGTCAGAATATAACGTTTGAATATTCAAATAAATTCGGATATCTTACGTCATGTCCTACAAACACAGGCACGGGTCTCAGGGCGTCGGTTATGCTGCACTTATCGGCCCTTGCAATGACCGGGCAGATCGAAAGGGTATATGAGGCTATCTCGAAAGTGGGCCTTACAATGCGTGGTTTTTACGGGGAGGGTACGGATTCATTGGGAGATTTCTTCCAGATTTCCAACCAGGTGGGGCTTGGTCATTCCGAGATGGATATTCTGGATAACTTGCAAAGGATAATTAGCAAGATCATCACGAAGGAAGAAGTAACCCGGCGTGAACTTTTTAAGAAAAAAGAAAAAGAGATAGCTGATGGCATATACCGGTCATACGGGACATTAAAAAGCGCCAGGATAATAACGTCAAGTGAGGCTGTAAAACTTTTATCGGCTGTACGGCTGGGGATAGATAGCGGATTCATAAAAGATCTTGATATCGTGAAGGTTAATGAAATATTGCTTCTTACTCAGCCGGCGCATCTTCAGAAAATAGCCGGTGAAACATTGGGGCCGTATGAGAGAGATATTAAACGGGCCGAACTTGTACGTCGACAATTGGAAAAATAGTAGAGTTTGTGGCGTTTTTTTAACGATCGGGGACAGTCCACGCGCTTACTTCGTTTGCTTGGGACAGTTCCCCAACACAATAAACAGGGAGGAAAAGAAATGCCAGCGTTTAACAGATTTACCGAAAGAGCCAGAAAAGTTATTATTTTAGCGAAAGAAGCGGCAAAAAATATTAATCATGAATATATAGGGACCGAGCATATTTTATTGGGCTTGGTAAAGGAGGGCGAAGGAGTCGCGGCGGCTGTCCTGACCAGTCTTGGGCTTGATTCTGATGGTATACGGCAAGAAGTAGAAAAACTTGTACAGCCCGGACCTGATAAAGTTGCGGCTGAAGACATACCGTTTACGCCAAGGGCGAAAAAAGTCATAGAACTCGCCATGGATGAGGCACGTAACCTCGGACATAATTACATAGGAACGGAACATCTTCTTTTGGGGCTCATACGAGAAGGGGATGGTGTCGCCAGCCAGGTGCTTATGAATCTGGGTTTGGATCTTAAAAGTGTAAGGGATGAAGTCCTGAACCTTTTGGGCTCTTCCATCCCGGGTTATTCCGCTCCTCAAGGCGATAAACGCGGTAAGAAAAAAAGCAAGACACCCGCTTTGGATTCTTTCGGGCGGGATCTTACCGAGATGGCGTCTCAGGATGAACTTGATCCTGTTATCGGGCGGGATAATGAGATCCAGAGGGTAGTGCAGATACTTAGCCGCCGAAAGAAAAATAACCCCGTATTGATAGGTGAGGCCGGTGTAGGAAAAACCGCTATTGTCGAGGGGTTAGCCCAGAAAATAATTGAGGGCGATATGCCTGAGATACTTAAGGGAAAAAGACTTATCATCCTTGACTTAGCCATGATGATCGCGGGAACTAAATATCGCGGACAGTTCGAAGAGCGCATTAAAGCCGTTATGAAAGAGATCAAAGAGACTCCTGAAGTTATTGTCTTTATAGACGAAATACATACATTGGTGGGAGCCGGTGGAGCTGAAGGCGCGATTGACGCTTCTAATATCTTAAAACCTTCTCTGCAACGGGGAGATATACAGTGTATAGGGGCTACAACTCTCGATGAATATAGAAAGAATATAGAGAAGGATCCCGCGCTTGAAAGACGGTTCCAACCGGTTACGGTCGATCCGCCGAGTGTTGATGAGACTATCGAAATACTAAAGGGCCTGAGAGATAAGTATGAAGCGCATCATAAGGTAAAGTATTCTGATAAAGCGCTGGAAGCGGCAGCGAAAATGTCTGATCAATATATCAGTGGGCGGTTCCTTCCGGATAAAGCTATCGATTTGATAGATGAGGCGGGGGCAAAAGCAAAACTTTCTGTCGCTGTTATGCCGACAGACCTGAAAAAAGAAGAAAAAACTATCGAGCAATATCGCCTGGAAAAAGAGGAAGCTGTAAAAGGGCAGGATTTTGAGAAAGCCGCGCGTTTCAGAGATTCAGAAAGAAAAGCGAAAGGCGAATTGGAAACCAAGGTTCAGGAGTGGAAACAAGGGCAGATCCAGCTGGAATTGGTCGTAACCGATGAGGATATCGCCGAAATAGTTTCAGATTGGACCGGTATACCGCTTGTGCGTTTGGAAGAAAAAGAGTCGGAGAAATTCCTGAAGCTTGAGGAAAAGCTTAACGAGCATGTTGTTGGCCAGGATGAAGCGATAGAAGCTATCGCTCACGCGGTAAGGCGCTCTCGCGCGGGGATAAAAGATCCAAATCGTCCCATCGGAACATTCATATTTATGGGGCCGACAGGTGTGGGGAAAACCCTTTTGGGTCAGAAATTAGCGGAAATAATGTTTGGAGACGAAGATGCCGTTATTCAGATAGATATGTCCGAGTATATGGAAAAGTTTAATGTTTCGCGGTTAGTAGGCGCGCCTCCGGGGTATGTCGGGTATGAAGAAGGAGGGCAATTGACCGAGAAGGTTAGAAGAAGACCTTACGCGGTCGTTCTTCTTGATGAGATCGAAAAGGCTCATCCGGACGTTTTTAATATTCTTCTGCAACTGCTGGATGAAGGCCGTCTTACGGACTCATATGGCAGAAAAGTAAGTTTCAAGAACACGGTTCTGATAATGACGACTAATCTTGGTGCTGATCTTTTGAAAAAGGCCGGGTCCATAGGGTTTAAAGCTCCGAAAGAGGCAGAGACGCATAAAGACATGAAGGGCCGCCTTTTGGAAGAGATAAAGAAGACATTTAAACCGGAGTTCTTGAATCGCGTGGATGATGTTATAGTTTTCAGGTCTTTAAGCAGAGATGATCTTAAACATATTGTGGAGATCGAGGTTAAGGATGTCTGCGAACGGTTGGCCGAACAGGGTATTGAACTTGTGATCGATGAGAAAGCTAAGGGGTTTTTGATCGACAAGGGATTTGATAAAGTGTTCGGAGCGCGTCCCTTGAAAAGAACTATACAGCGATATTTAGAAAATACGTTGGCTGAAGAGATACTCGGAGGGACATACAAAGAGGGAACTAAGCTGAAGGTAACAGCCCTGAAGGGGAAGAGCGAACTCAAGTTTGAGAAAATGAAGTAATGAGAGGATTGTTGTTCTATCATCACAGGAAAAGAAGGCTTGTCGCCGTAGGCCTCTTAATGGCTCTGCTCTATATGGTTGTTCTCAGGCAGCCGGCATGGGTTAAAGGAACAATTGAGTCTAAGGTAGCCGATTTTTTGGGGAATAGGCTTACCGTGAAGGTAGGCAATTTTTCGGGCGGTATTTTTAGAAACGTAGTATTGCAAGATGTCGCGTTTATCTCCGGCCGTGTGGAAGACGGAAAAGTGTTCCGACTGGATCGGATGGAAGTCTCGTATCGGTTATGGTGGGTGCTTCTTGATAGGATAGATTTTCTGCCGAAGACATCCGGTAGAGCACTGAGATTTATAAAACTCTATTTCAACGAAAAGAATCCGTTTTTGAGGGGGTTTATTGAGCTGTACCGCCGTCCCGGCAACATCGAGTTTATCGGGTATATATCTCCGGTATTGTTCGGTCAGGCGGACAAGAAAGGTTTAAAGGGTATTTTTGTTAAGCAGCCTGACGGTAAATATTCGTGTGAAGTTTTATGGGACGGTAAAATAGAGATGGTCGGAGTGTTGGACCCGGACAATAAAACTTTTGATGTTTGAGTGAAAAAAACATCTGATAGAAGAGGAAAAGTAAAGGTATCCGGTTCGATAAGAGGTGATAAGAGTATCGAGATCTATTCTCGTTTGGATAAGGTAGAAATAGGGGGTATCGAAACGATAGGAGACATTCAGGTATCATATCAGGATATGGGAGACCCGAAATTTTCTTTAGAGGCGAAAAATCTGGTAATTAACAGACGTCCTTTTTGGGATATTTGTATTGAAGGTAAATTTTCCCCGGAGAAGAAAAAGATCACTTTTGATGACGCTAAGTGGGGCGAAGGGTTTGTGTTGGAAGGTGACATCTCCACGCGGGATCCTTTCAGGTCGGCATTAAGGCTTACGATCAAAAATGTAGACCTTGAGGAGCTGACCAAAAATTTTGTTGAACCGAAAGAACGGATAGAAGGAACATTGCGGGGTGAAATAGAGGTTTCGGGTCCTATCTCGACAGCTGAGGTGAAGGGTCGAGCTTTTATAGGAGAAGGTGTTTCGGGTAATATGATATACCGATCATTTTTCGCGACACTCAGTGGAAATTTGCCGATAATAAAGATCACAGATTCTCGTATTGTCCAGGAAGGCGGAAATATAATAGTTACCGGTGAAGTGGACTTCAGTAAGTTCCGGAAGGATAAAGTGATGGAGGGAGTTATATATGACACTGACAATAAGGTCGCGGTGTGGGAAGGTTGGCAGATCTCAAAAGACGGAAGAAGCGAGACCGTAGAGGCAAGAAAAGACAGGTTGATCGTTAGTACGGCTTTCGAAGACGGGATTAACGCGGATAAGCAAAGGCGGGAAGAAGCAATGAGAAAAGAGCTGGGTTTCGCGTATGAGTTGGATGATTCAAACAGAATAAAAATGGAATTTGATGAGGGAAAAGACTTTTTAGGGTTAGAACACAAAATGGATTTTTGATGCTATGAAATTCAGATCAATGAAGAGATATAGTAAAAAGACATCCGTTTATTTCCAACAAAGATCAAAAATGTTTTTTGTCTATATCGGCGGAGTATTAGTGCTTTTAGGTAAAACCGTTTTTTGGGTATTTTCTCCCAGAGTGCGAAAATGGCAGATCCTTGAACAAATGAATAAGGTGGGGGTGGCCAGTTTCCCGATAGTTTTCCTTATAAGCTTTTTTACCGGTGTAGTTCTTGCTCTCCAGAGCGCCTATCAAATGCAAAAGATGTCGTCAGAGATGTATATAGCTTCACTTGTCGCGGTCTCGATAGCGCGTGAATTGGGTCCGGTTCTTACGGCGCTTATCGTAGCCGGCAGGTGTGGCGCCGCTATTACCGCTGAGTTGGGAACTATGCGGGTTACCGAGCAAATAGAGGCTTTAGAGACATTGTCAGCCAATCCCGTGCACTATCTGGTGGTGCCGAGATTTATCGCTCTTATTGTTATGGTTCCGCTTTTAACTATATGCGCTGATTTTTTTGGTATGTTGGGGGGATATCTGGTAGGTGTGGGCAAGCTGCATATAACACATTCAATGTATTTGAGAATGACATTTGAGGCTCTGGCGATCAAGGACGTTATGACAGGGCTTATAAAAAGTGTTGTTTTTGCCACCATCATATGTACCATAGCTTGTTTTGAGGGAATGAACGCGTTAGGTGGGGCCGAAGGTGTGGGGAAATCCACAACATCAAGTGTGGTCCGGAGCTTCATATTAATAATTGTTGCCGACTGTTTCTTTACGGCGCTATTTTATTTTATAAGATAGCCGGGGGGAAAATGATTGAACTCAAAAAAATATCCAAGACATTTAAAGGGCATAAAGTTCTTGAAGATTTCGACCTTAAGATAAACAGGGGTGAATCCATGGTTATTATCGGATGCTCCGGCGCGGGTAAAAGTGTTCTTTTAAAACATATGATAGGGCTTATGCGCCCGGATGTCGGTAGTGTGTCGATAGAGGGAACGGATATTACTCAAGTTGACAATAAGAGACTTAATAAAATACGCATGGATTTTGGTATGCTTTTCCAGGGGGCAGCTCTTTTTGATTCACTTAATGTTCTTGAAAATGTGGCGTTTCAACTTTTTGAGTATACAAATAAACCCCTCGCCGAGATCGAAGGACGTGTCGCTGAGTGCCTTAAAATGGTAGGCTTAGAGAATATCGAAACCGTAAAACCGGCAGAACTTTCAGGCGGCATGAAAAAAAGAGTTGGACTTGCGAGGGCTATTTGTATGTCACCGAAGATAATATTGTTTGACGAGCCCACTACCGGGATCGATCCCGTTATGGGAGGAGTTATCAATAAGCTTATCCGGCATTTACATAACATCCTTAAAACGACATCAGTAACGGTGACGCATGATATGACAAGCGCTTATGAGATAGCTGATAGAATAGCGATGTTGTACGATAAGCGTATAATTGAAATAGGGACGCCGGAAGAGATAAAAAATTCCAGGAATAGCATAGTTAGGCAGTTCATAAGCGGCGACCCCGAGGGGCCGCTAACGAATGCCGCGAGAAGGGTGTAAAGGGCGAACAACGTTTTACTCAAAAAGGAGAAGTTTATGTTCAGAGACGAGAAGCTTGAATTAAAAGTCGGTATGTTTATCGGATTGGCGATGTTTTTGCTGTTTATAATAGTCTTTTCGATCTCTGATTTTTATATTTTTGAAAAAGGTTATAACGTTTCGGTGATATTTGATTTTGTTAACGGAATAGGAGAAGACGCTCCTGTGCGATTGGCCGGTGTTCTTGCCGGAGAAGTTAAGGACATTGAGATATATTTTGATACAACGGTAAGCAAAACACGCGTGCGATTGAAAGTGTGGGTAAAAAGCGATATAAAGATCGAAGAAGACGCTGTTGCCAGGATAAATACGCTTGGTCTTTTGGGAGAACAATATCTTGAAATAACTCCCGGCACATCTGATAGGTTTCTTAAGGACGGGGATGTTGTTACGGGAAAAAATCCCGTAAGCGTGGGTGAGCAGGTAGAGAACGTAAGCGGAGCTATAAAAGCCATTAAGGGGATTGCCGACAAATTGAACAGTGGCGAGGGGACTTTAGGTAAATTGCTTACCGAGGATACGTTTCATGAAGATCTTGTCGTTATTTCAGGGAGATTAAGTAGAGGGGAAGGTACTATAGGAAAACTTCTGGCTGAAGAGAAGATATATAACGATCTTGAAGCTTTTGTCTCGGACATTAAGGCGCACCCGTGGAAATTGCTCGCGAAACCTTCCCGAAGGAAACAGAAAGAAAAAGACGTAAAGCGTGGTGTGATGGTGGGACCTAAATAGTATATGTGAAGGTGAGACCTGAACAGTGTATAGGTGTTAGGTGATGTGGGCGGAGTTCCCTATCATCGTCATTTGGGCTGTGTCGTAATTTGTGTTGCGGATGGCCGGATACAATATATTGTAGGGGTTCGATTTATCGAACCCGATATAACGGGCTTGATGAATCAAGCCCCTACATTACGACACAGTATGATTGCGAGGAGCGAAGCGACGAAGCAATCCCATATTAATATTTTTTTAACTTTTTTGAAAGGATGTGATGCGTTATGACGGTAAGATTGATAAGGTTGTTTTTTTTGTTTATGAGTGTTATGTGCGGATATTACATAGGTGCTTTGTTGACGAATATGTCAATAGAGGGGGGATTGACCGGCGCGGGGTTTGGTATTGTTATGGCGGCTACATTCATGTTTGTGGAAACCAGGTTGAAACAAGTATCGTTACGTAACCTTTCCGCGGCTGCTTTTGGGCTTATTTTTGGATTTTTTATGGCATGGATGGTAACGTTGATCGCCAGGTTGGTGCCTATGGACGAGATGATCTATTCCATACTGCAGATAGTCTTTACACTTATTTTTTGTTACTTGGGGATGATAATCTGCCTTAAAGGGAAAGACGAATTCAATATAATCATACCCTATGTGCGTTTTTCTCCGCAGGATCAAAAAGACCAGCTGTTTATCCTGGATACGAGTGTAATAATAGATGGTCGAATAGCCAGCATATGCGAAACGAAGTTTTTGGAAGGAAGGCTTGTTGTTCCCCGTTTTGTGTTGCAGGAATTGCATCAGGTAGCGGATAGTGCTGATGACGCGAAACGCGCCAGTGGTAGACGTGGATTGGATATGTTGAATACACTCAAAAAGATAGAAGGCATAGATGTTATTATCCATGAAGAAAGCTTGCCGGATGTCAATGGTGTAGACGCCAAACTTATACGTTTAGCGAGGATACTGAACGCATATGTAGTGACAAATGATTTCAATCTCAACAAGATAGGCAAACTCGAAGGCGCCCGGATACTAAACATAAATGATCTGGCGAACGCTTTGCGTCCTGTGATCTTCCCCGGCGAAAAAATGAGTGTTCAAATAAGGAAAGATGGTAAAGAACGTAATCAGGGCGTGGCATTTATGGATGATGGTACTATGATCGTTGTTGAAAACGCCAAAAGGTTCATAAATAAAAGCGTAAATATTGTCGTATCAAGTGTATTGCAGACATCAGCGGGAAGAATGATATTCGCTAATCTTGTGGAACAGCCGACTCAGGCGCAGGGAAGGCCGAAGCAGCAAGGTAGTGGCAGGAAGCAAGAGGCAAGGGGTGAGAAGCAATAGATGAGGATAGGGATAGGGTACGATATACACAGATTGGTTGAAGGACGTCCTCTGATACTGGGTGGTGTTAACATACCCTTTGCTAAGGGGCCGTTGGGGCATTCTGATGGTGATGTGCTTATCCACGCTGTGTGCGACGCTATTCTGGGCGCTATCGGGGAGGAAGATATAGGTTCGAAATTTCCTGATACTGACCCTGAGTATAAAGACGCCTCAAGTTGTGATTTTTTACGTTGTGTTAATCAAATCATGGGCGAAAAAGGGTTTAGTGTGCATAACCTGGACTGTATTGTTATAGCCGAGGAGCCCAGGGTAGGGCCTTATCGGGAGGAAATAATTGATTCAATAAGTAGTATTCTGGGTGTTACGCCGAATAAAGTGAATATTAAGGCTAAAACATCCGAGAAGATGGGTGATATCGGAGAAGGTAACGCGATCGCGGCGCAAGCGGTCGTATTGTTGGCGGAGAAATAAAGGGTAGGTGCACGGCGCGCCGTGCACCTGCAAACAAACGAATAATAGGAGACAGATAATGACGTGTTTGCTAAACGTAGTTATAGGGATTATCACTTTCGCGATATTGTTCTATGTGTTCGTGCGTATATTTTACAAAGACGCGATAAAAGCCGCTATGGAACGTGATCCTGCCGCCACAGGTCCTGCGGAGATCATATTTACATATTCCGGGGTTCACGCTCTTGTGTTCTATAAAATAGCGCATATTCTTAAAAAAATGGCCGTGCCTTTTATTCCGAGATTTATCTCGCAATTCGCGAAGTGGTTGACGGGCATAGAAATACATCCCGGAGCCCAAATCGGCAAGGGGCTGTTTATCGACCATGGAATGGGTGTGGTGATAGGTGAAACTACTATTGTCGGTGAAAATGTGACACTATTTCAAGGCGTAACCCTCGGCGGTACCGGTAAAGAAAAAGGCAAACGCCATCCTACGATCGGCAATAATGTGGTTATAGGTACCGGAGCTAAAGTATTAGGGAACATTACAATTGGTAACAATGTGAATGTGGGAGCGAATGCCGTTGTGCTGCGTGAAGTGCCGGATGATTCTACAGTGGTGGGTGTTCCCGGACGCGTCGCGAAAAAACGAGGAAAACGTCTTCCCGGGGGGATCAATTTGGACCATTCGGCTTTACCGGACCCCTTAACGCAGGCACTTGAAAGATTGCAGCATGAGATAGATCATATTGAAGCGGAAATAGCGGATTATCACGAAAGTGGCGAGAAGCACAAATGATAACTATATACAACACACTTACAAGAAAAAAAGAAGAATTCAAGCCTCTGGAAAAGGGCAAGATAAACATGTATGTATGTGGTCCTACAGTTTATGACGTGCCGCATATAGGTCACGCCCGAAGCGCGTATATTTTTGAATTTATTCGAAGATATTTTGAATATGTTGGTTTTGAAGTTCTATTTGTAAGGAATGTAACTGACGTTGATGACAAGATCATCAATAAAGCCGCAAGCGAACTTGAAGATCTCGGGGAAAGGATAACCGCGGAGAGATTGAAGGAAAGATCTCGGGAAGTGGCCGTGCGTTACCTGGACCATTATCATCGCGAGATGGATATTTTAGGCATCCGGATACCGGTGTTTGAGCCCAAGGCTACTGAAAATATACGAGAGATGATAACGTTTATAGAGAAGCTTATCGAAAAGGGTTATGCTTACGCGTCTGGAGGGAATGTTTATTTCAGTGTCGAGGAGGTCACCGACTACGGTAAGTTATCGGGACAGGACAGGGAGCAGATGACGCATGGGGTGCGGATCGAGGTTGATGAGCGCAAACAATATCCTCTTGATTTCGCTCTATGGAAGGAGGTTAAATCGAATGAACCTTCATGGCCAAGTCCGTGGGGAGATGGAAGGCCGGGATGGCATATCGAATGTTCCGTTATGAGTACGGCCATTCTAGGGGAATCCTTTGATATCCACGGGGGAGGATTAGATCTTATCTTTCCTCATCATGAGAATGAAATAGCCCAGGCGGAAGCGGCGACAGGAAAGAAATTCGCCAATTACTGGATACACAACGGTCTTTTAACGATCAATGGCGAGAAGATGTCGAAATCACTCGGAAATTATACCAGGATCTCTGATTTTCTGGAAAAATATGAAGATCCTGATCTCTTGAAAATGATCTTTCTTAGTAGTCACTATCGTAGCCCAATGGATTATAACGAAGATAAAATAGAAGAAGCCCGCCGCTCCAGGGAGCGTATTATGATATTTAAGGATAAGACGGAAAGAATAATGAAAGATCTTGCCGGGACAAGTGGTGACAAAAAAAGTAATATTAACAAAGTGATGGTAAAAGCGCAGAATGTGGCGAATGATCTACAGACGAAGTTCGATGAGGCGATGAACGATGATTTCAATACTTCTCAGGCGTTATCTGTTATCTTTGAGGCTGTTCGAGTCGGTAACGAATATCTTTCTAATGATGAATTTTCGCGGGAAGAAAAAGCGCATATGGCCAATGCCGTTAAAAACAGTATTTTAAGGTTCGCGGATGTACTTTGTCTGTCCTTAAGTTTTGTTCAGGTAGATGACGCGGAAACAGAGGAAATAGAGCGTTTGGTTTCCGCGCGTGAAGAGGCACGAAAAAATAAAGACTATGCCGCGTCAGATAAAGCTCGCGACGAACTTGCCGAGAAAGGTGTTGTTGTCGAAGATACACAGGAAGGACCGGTATGGCGAAAGAGTTGAAAAAAGGTATATTTATTACATTCGAGGGGCCGGAGGGAAGCGGGAAAAGTGTACATTCACACCGGATATCGGGGGAGCTTATCTCTGATGGATATGAAATAGTGCATACCTCTGAACCGGGAGATACATCTTTGGGCGGTATAATCCGAAACATATTGCTTGATAAAGATAATGTCAGGATAAATGAATACGCGGAACTTTTTCTTTTTGTCGCTGACAGGGCCCAACATGTAGATGAGGTTATACGTCCGGCACTGGAGGATAAAAAGATAGTTATATGTGATCGTTTTAGTGCCGCTACATTCGCATATCAGGGGTATGGCCTGGGGATGAATAAAAGGCAGATAAAAACAGTAAATGATATTGCCACTAAAGGACTGGAACCTGATCTTACACTCATCTTGGATGTGGACGTCAGGATCGGGCTCGCTAGAGCCGGAGCGAGAGGCAGGACCGATAAGATGGAAAAAAGGGCAATAGAGTTTCATGAAAAAGTTCGCCGGGGGTATCTGGATATAGCGGAAGAAAACCCCGAGGTGGTACGCAGGATAAGTTCTGAGAAAAACATTAATGAGACTTATGGCCGCGTCAAGGATGAGATATATGGTATCGTTGAACGATATAACGGGACAGCATAACGCGATCCGATTTCTTAAGAACAGTCTTGCTTCGGAGAGAACCTCCGGAAGTTTTTTGTTTTTAGGGCCGAGAGGAGTAGGCCGCGCGCTAACCGCCGAAGCTTTTGTAAAAGTCTTGATCGGCGCGGAGACACTTGATCACCCGGATGTCACCTGGATAAAACCTCTTAAGAATAGAAAGATAAAGATCGAAGAGATTCGTAAGGTGAAAAATGTATTGTCCTTAAAGCCATACGGGGCATCGGTTAGTGTGTGTGTAATAGAAGCCGCGCACATGATGACGATCGAGGCTTCTAACGCTCTTTTGAAGATATTGGAAGAGCCGCCGTCGCGATCGGTGATAATACTTATTTCAGACAAGCGGGAACTTTTGTTGCCGACTGTTGTGTCTCGATGTTCAGAAGTAAGGTTTAACTTTTTGTCGGTGAAGGATACTAAGAATATTGTTAGCGGGCAGTCTGATGTAGATGAGGCGACTGCTTCCTTTCTGGCGTATTTTTCCCAGGGGTCGCCAGGGGTGGCTTTAGGAATGGTTGACGAGGGTCTTCTGGAACGGAAGGAAAGGATCGTTGAGATGCTGGGGTCTGTCGCGGATGAGGAAGATCCTTCTTGTTTAATATGGGACGAGGAAAAGAAAGACAACCTTTTGGAGGATCTGGAGCTTGTGATCATGATCCTTCGGGATGTTGTGTTTGAGAAACAAGGGCTAAAGAGTATGATGTTGGATAAGGGTCTCGTCGGATCAAATGTTATTCGTCTTTTTGAAAGATATAAGCCTGGTGGAATATTTAAGATAGTTGAACGTTTAATAGGTTTTAAGCGAGCGTTAGAGGGTAATGTTAACCCCAAACTGGTAGCGCAGGCATTGCCTGGCGCGTTAAATATATAGGGAGTCGCATCATGCATGAAGTTATACAAGTACAATTGAGATCTGTAGGTGAAATAGAACACTTTTTAACTAATGGGATGAAATTTGATTCAGGGGATCAAGTGATCGTAGAGGCTGATAGAGGTCTGGACTCGGGAGAGGTAGTTGTCGCTAATGAAAATGTAAGTGACCTCTCCGGCATAGGAAAACCTTTACGAAAAGTTATTCGAAAAGCCAACCCCTGGGATCTTGAACAGATCGGAAAAAATAAAAAGAAATCAAAAGAGCTGATGAATATATGCGTGAAAAAGATCGAAGAACATAAATTGCCGATGAAACTCGTTGCCGCGGAATATTCATTTGACCGATCGAAGATCATTTTTTATTTTACTTCAGAAAACCGTGTGGACTTTCGGAATTTGGTAAAAGATCTGGCGAGTATTTTCAGGGTACGTATCGAATTAAGACAGATAGGGGTCAGGGACGAAGCCAGGATGCTCGGAGGACACGGTCCTTGCGGACGAGGATTGTGCTGTATGTCGTTTTTGAAAGAATTTAATCCTGTTACGATAAAAATGGCAAAGGTCCAAAACTTACCGCTTAGCCATTCTAAAATATCGGGAGTATGCGGCAGGCTCATGTGTTGTCTCGGATATGAGTACAAAAACTATAAAACATGCATGAAAGGGATGCCAAAATATGGCAAGGAGATCAAGACATCTTCCGGGAAGGGAAGGGTTATAGGTGTTAACCCTTTAAAGCGGCAAGTGACAGTAGATTTTGGTGATGGGAAGATCAAAGAAATTAACATAGACGAAGAAAAATGCGAATGCCCAAAAATGAAGGATAAAAAGTGAAAGAAAAATTTTATATTACTACACCTATCTATTATGTTAACGCGGATCCGCATATCGGACACGCTTATACACAAGTCGCTGTGGACGCGTTATGCAGGTATCACAGGATGCTGGGACATGAAGTGTTTTTTCTTACCGGTTCAGATGAACATGGCGAAAAGATAGAAGAGGCAAGTCTTAAGGCAGGGTTCCAAAAGGGTGAGGAGAAGAGGTTCGTAGACACTATAGTGTCTAATTTTAAGGATGTATGGAAAAAATTAGATATAAGCTATGATAATTTTATCCGTACGACCGACGCTCGACATAAAAAAGTAGTCCAGGATTTTCTTCGAAAGATGAAAGAAAAAGACGACATCTATCAGGGAGAGTATAACGGCTGGTTCTGCACGCCCTGTGAGACCTTTTGGACAGATACTCAGGCCGAAGACGAGTTGTGCCCGGAATGTAAGCGCCCCCTAGAGAGGTTGAAAGAAAAGAATTACTTTTTCCGTATGAGTAAATATCAAAAATGGTTGGTCGATTATATTAATGACAACCCGGAATTTGTAATGCCGGACTTTCGCAAGAACGAAGTTTTGGGGTTTTTAAAGGAAGGGCTGAATGACTTGTGCATATCACGTCCCAAGGAAAGGATGTCATGGGGGATTGAATTGCCATTCGATGAGGATTATGTTGTGTATGTGTGGTTTGACGCGCTGATAAACTATGCTTCCGGTTTTAATAAGGAGCATTCCTCCGATAAATTCTGGCCGGCGGATTTTCATATGATCGCGAAGGATATATTAAGGCATCACGCGGTATACTGGCCCATAATGCTTAAGAGCGTAGGGATGGAGATGCCCAAGACTGTTTTTGCTCATGGGTGGTGGAAGATGGGTGACCAGAAGATGTCAAAGTCCAGGGGCAATGTCGCGAATCCGGTGGAACTTGTCGAAAAATATGGTGTTGACGCGCTCAGGTATTTTCTTTTGAAGGCTATTAGCCTGGGACTGGACGGGTCTTTCTCGGAAGACGCGTTGGTGGGTATATACAATTGTGATCTCGCGAATGATTTGGGTAATCTCTTGAATCGGACTCTGACAATGGTGGAGAAGTATTTTGACGCTGAAGCACCGGAAGCACCGGAAGACCCGGTAGATCCCGAACAGGCGAAGAGAAGTGATGGCCTTCGGGATGCTGTGATCAAATTGTTTCCGCGAATTAAAGAGTGTTTATTGACTCCCAAGCTTTTGACAAAAGAAGCTCTCGAAGAAATAATGTCAGTTGTGGGCAAGGCTAACAAATACATAGAAGAGTCGGCTCCATGGAAATACGCTAAAGAAGATAATATTGAGGCAATAAAACTTATCTTAGCGGATCTCTTGGAGGTTTTAAGGGTAACCGCGATAGCGAGTGCGCCTTTTATACCTCTTACGGCGCAGAAGATGTGGGAACAGCTAGGATTATCTGGCAATTTAGTTGAAGCGGTGAATGTAGAGGAATTGACCGGGGAGAAAGATCCGTTGAATTGGCGAAAGTTCCCTCAGGGAACGAAGGTTTCCAAGGGCGACCCGTTATTTCCGAGAATACTATAGATAGAGATTGGAAGGGGCACCGTGCTCAAACGCTTCTTAAGTTGATATCGCGATATCATGCGTCAATGATTGGAATAAACACTGTCATTCAGACTGTGTCACAATGTAGCGGCTTGAAAAATGATGTAGGGGCTTGATTTATCAAGCCCGAAACAAGAATATCGGGTTCGATGAATTGAACCCCTACAATATATTGTATGCGGCCATCCGCAAAACGAATTATGACACAGCCTGATTGCGAGGACGACGAACAAAGCGAGAAGGACAAAGCAATCTCTATAACGGTTACCAGAAAATTGTATCAAAAAAAGGTTCTTAAGATCATTAAGGGTGATCATGAAATTAGTAGATACTCATTGCCATTTAGATTTTCCAAACTATAAAGATGATCTTGCGGAAGTTATAAGGCGGGCGGAAGACGCTGGTGTGGTCCGCATGATCATTCCCGGCACTAATGTAGCCGGCAGTCGGGATGCCGTCCGTCTCGCTGAAAAATATCCCGCTATTTTCACCGCTTGTGGAATACATCCGCACGAGGCCGATAAGGTGTCTCCTGAAGATGTAGCGGCTATTCGCGAATTAGCCGTTCAGAATGATAAAGTTGTCGCGATAGGGGAGGTCGGATTAGATTATTACAGAGGGTTTGCCGAAAAAGAAAACCAAAAAAAACTTTTCAGGGATTGTTTGCGTCTCGCGAAAGAGTTTGATCTTGCGGTGATATTACACAATCGCCAGGCTGATGAGGATTTTATAGATATAGTTAAAGAGGAATTAGGTCCTGACGTGAAGGGTGTAGCCCACTGTTTCAGCGGCGACAAAAAGCTGCTTGATGAACTGCTGTCTTTGGGGCTATATATCTCATTCACGGGGAACATAACGTTTAAAAAAACGCAAGAATTGCGGGACTTGATAAAGTATGTGCCTCAAGACCGCCTGCTTCTTGAAACCGACTCACCGTATATCTCTCCGGAGCCTTTGAGGGGGCAGCGTAACGAACCGGCCCATGTTAAGCATCTTCTGGATGTCCATGCCGGCGTATACGGTTTAACGCCCATTGACATTGCCAGGATCACGACTCATAACGCGAACATTCTATTTGAATTGGGCTTAGAAGAAAAAGGTGAAATAACATATCCTATTCGCGACTCGTTGTACATAAACGTTACGAACAGGTGTACAAATAGATGTACATTTTGTACTCGTCAATACTCTGATTACGTTAAGGGGCATAACCTCAGGCTTGATTTTGAGCCGAGCGAAGAAGAAATAATCGATGCCTTGGGAGACCTCTCGGCCTATAAAGAAGTTGTATTCTGTGGTTACGGTGAACCTACACTTCGGTTGGAAACGGTAAGGAAAGTAGCTTCCTTTGTTAAAGGAAAAGGTGTTAAGGTAAGGCTGACAACTAACGGAGGGGGGGACCTTATCAATTCCAGGTCGATCGCTCCGGAGCTCAAAGGTCTCATCGACGTGATATCGGTCAGTTTGAACGCCCCGGATGCAGAGTCTTATGATGAAATATGTAAATCGGTTTATGGCGGAAAGGCATATGATGCCATGCTTAAGTTCATAAAAGAATGTCGCGGCGAAGGAATAGAAGTTGAGCTTACCTGTCTGGATATGATCGGTGAAGAAAATGTTGAAAAATGCCGAAAAATGGCGCTGGAATTGGATTCCTCTTTTCGGCTTAGAAAGCTACATGTAGTAGGGTGATACAGTGGTGTTCCAAGGCGGGTTGTGTCCCGGCGCTCAAACAGGCGTAAAATCCGAAACATTTTCCGGATTTTCCGAACTCGCGGCGGGAAACAACCCGCCTTGGAACACCGAACTGTAAGGGAAGGGATGAGCTGAGTGCTTGGGCGCTCAAACGCTTCTTAAGGGATTTATGAATAATGAGGTCAATAGAGGGAACGAATGGGAATTGTCATTCAGATTGTGTCATAATGTAGGGGCTTGATTCATCAAGCCCGCTATATCGGGTTCGATGAATCGAAACCCTACGATATGTTGTATGCGGCCATCCGTAAAACAAATTACAACACAGCCTGATTGCGAGGAGCTTATTCGCGAAGCAAATTACGACGAAGCAATCTCTAATTATGAATAAATTAACGGCTATTATTAAAAACAACAGGCTTTACACGGTGCTTTTTTTGTTTATCCTTGGGATAAATGTGATGCTTGTTATCGGGTGGGTCACAGAGAGAAACGAAGAGAAAGCTCAAATTCTTAGTGTCGACGAACAAACTCCGGCACCGGAGGCGGCCCCCGAAGTAAAGACTATGTTTGACGAAGAGGAGGTGGAGGCGCGTCAGGAGAAAATTATGGCGCTTATGAAAGAAAATCCTCTTTTGGGTATATTTTTCGGACTTATTAATTTTGCAATATTTTTTGTTATACTTATCGGTTTAGGCCTTGATGTGCGTTTTTTAAAGTGCCTGTTCGCGAAAAAAGTGTTTATAACGCGTACCGTGGAGAAGCCGTCTCCTAATTGGACCATAGGTGACGTCGCCCGGGTGACATTGATATTTTTGTCGCTAGGGTATATTTTCGCGATGGCACAAAGCTTTCTCGCGAATATTTTCCCTATACTTCACAATGATAATTTCCGAATGATATTCAATACCGCTTTGATGAATATAGTGGGAATAAGCGTTATTATGTATTTTGTCGTAAAAAAACACGGTCAGAATATACTCGCGTTAGGGCTAACGGTTAAAGAAGGCATAAGCAATATTTTTTCGGCTATTGTGGGTTATGTCGCGTTGGCTCCGGTTTTTGTGGGGATAATGGTGGTGACCTTTTTTGTCGTGAAAATGATTGGGTACAAACCTCCGGTGCAGCCGATCGTGCAAATTTTTATGGAAGAAAAACAGACGTCGATACTCTGGTTTTCAACACTTTTCGCGGCTATTGCCGGGCCTGTCGCGGAAGAAATATTTTTTCGTGGTTTTATGTATACAGCGATAAGGGAAAAACTGGGTATTGGTCGAGCAATGGTGATAACATCTGTAGTTTTTTCTCTTTTACACGCGCATATCGTCGGATTTTTGCCTATACTGGCGCTTGGTTTATTGTTGGCATACCTCTATGAGAAGACAGGGTCACTAGTGTCGTCCATATCGGTACACATTATACATAATGTGGGCATGGTACTGTTGGTGTTTATAGCAAGATCCATTGGAACATGACAGAAAGCGGAATGCGGGGGCTTGAAGTGAAAAGGTGGGGGCTTGATTTATCAAGCCCGGTATAATGTAACGGGTTCGATAAATCGAACCCCTACATAAAATCCAGCTGGCGAACACACGATGAAACAAAAAACGCGGGGGCTTGAAGTGAAAAGGTGGGGGCTTGATTTGTCAAGCCCGGTATAATGTAACGGGTTCGATAAATCGAACCCCTACATAAAATCCAGTTCGCGAACACACAATGAAACAAAAAACGCGGGGGCTTGAAGTGAAAAGGTGGGGGCTTGATTTATCAAGCCCGGTATAATGTAACGGGTTCGATAAATCGAACCCCTACATAAAATCCAGTTCGCGAATACACAATGAAACAAAAAACGCAGGGGCTTGAAGTGAAAAGGTGGGGGCTTGATTCATCAAGCCCGGTATAATGTAACGGGTTCGATAAATCGAACCCCTACATAAAATCCAGTTCGCGAATACACAATGAAACAAAAAACGCGGGGGCTTGAAGTGAAAAGGTGGGGGCTTGATTTATCAAGCCCGGTATAATGTAACGGGTTCGATAAATCGAACCCCTACATAAAATCCAGTTGGCGAACACACAATGAAACAAA